>JBAYGQ010000171.1:0-6024 GCA_041666585.1 Bacteroidota bacterium | reverse complement strand
TCCCTTTCCACCACCACTCCATAATTCCGGCATCGGAAAGATTCGGATTGTGCACATGACAGGTATAAATCACAGGTTTGTTGGCAGAACGGAAAGATTCAATCAACTTTTTTACATTGGGAAGAATTGCCTTTCCGCCGCAGGTAAATGCCGGAGAATCTTCAGTAAGGAAATAATTCTGCATATCAACTACGAGCAGGGCTGACTTATCGCGGTTCAGCTCTAACTTATGCCTGTTATACGGAGCAATGGACTTCAGCCACCCCTTCGTTTTTTCCTGTAAATTTTCCTGTGTTACGTAGTTCTTCATCTATCCATCTATTTTTTTAAATTAAATCTTTTCTTACCCAGCCTTTAAAATAATTCTGAATGCTGAATTCTGAATGCTGAATTATTATTTTTCTTTTTTATTTTCCTTAGAAGTAAGAATAATACTGTTAATTATTCTGAGAATCTCTTTACAATCTTTGCTAATAGAGTCAAACATCTTAATATCAATAAAATTTGTGTCTTTTAATAACTTGAGCCAATAATCTGTTTCCCGTGCTTCCTTTGCTGAAATACTTAATTTATGAACAAAATCCATTTTCGATTCTGCTGATTGAGATTCATTGATATTAGCACCGATAGAGGTCCCGCTTTTTAGAATTTGTTTAGAAACAACATATTCTTTTTTTTCATTAGTTAAGAATTTGTACAAATTGATGATTCTTATTGCAAAGTTATAAGATTTCTCAACTATTAAATTTTCTTTCATTTTCAAGTCCTTACAATTCAGAATTCAGCATTCAGAATTCAGAATTTTTTAAAACTCGTATTTCGTATCCAAATCTCTGGGAACATTTTTGAGTTTTGTAATAACTTCTTCGATATCTTTAGTCATTTTGCCGTATTTTTCGAGAATTTCACCTGCTTTGGCATAATCGCCTGTATCTTCGGCTTCGAGTACTAACTTAGCAAGTTCTGCGGCTTTGTCGAAGAAAATAGCTTCGTCAATTGTGAATTTTCCGTCCTTGATTTTCTTAATCGCACCTTTTTCGAACAGGAAGTTGAGCTGAATCAGATTTGCTTTGCCGTGTGCTTCTTCCGCACCGAATCTGATAGAGCGGTATAATCCGACAAGATAAGTAACCATCGAACGTTTTGCATAGTCGTTATTATAAATTCCGAACTTTACAAGATGCTTAATATTATAGATTCCGAGAATGTCAGCTTTGCACTCTTCTATAGCCGAATATCTTTCTTTCATGGCTTTGCGTACAGATAAAGCATCGTTGCCATAAACATAGCCTCTGCCGAGAGTATGGGAGACTTCATGAAGGGTTACAAATGAAATGAAAGCTTTTTTGTCAACAAAGGGAACAAGCGAAGGGTCAAGTATTTCCTGAGCAATCGGAACGACGATTTTATCGAATTTGGCTTCCATCATATTTTTATACATTGAATTTTTGCCGCCGCCCTTTGACTCGCGAACCTTGGGGTCATTGGGAAGTGATGCGGCTATTGTCTTTGTGCCTTTCTGGCAGTCACCTCCGAAATATACAACATTCACGAAATTAATCTGTGTCCCTGTTCCGACTTTGTCGCGAATATATTTTTTATCGCAGGGCAGATTTTTTTCGAAGTCCATAATATGCTTATTAAACATTTCAAGTTCTTTCGAAGCTTCTTCGTCCCTTATCATTACAACGGTTTCGTATGCTGTTTTATAATTAAAAATACCGTCCTCATAGTTTTCAATTGGACCTATAACAACGTCAATTTTGCTGTCTTTAATATCCATCCAAGCCATGTCGCTATCATAGTAATTATCGGTACGGAGAGCTTTTGCCCGTAATAACAGATAATTTTTGAATGAAGGATTGTCCGCAAATGTAGCGGCTTCTTCGAGCTTAAGTGCAATTTTTTCGATTAACGGATATGCCGTGTAATAAGGAACTGCAACGAATTTTTTCCTGTCGCGTCTTACGACTGTATATTGGTTTTCGAGCGAGTCTTTTTGATTGGGATTGTCTTTAATGTATTTTTCGAACTCTTCTTTTGTCATATCTTGAGGGTAGAAAGTACCGCAGAGGGGGCGTTTTTCGGGACCTTTACCGACAAACCGCATATTATCATATATTCTGTCGTAAGGACCGTAGTTAATCATAACATATTCGAGGACGTCTTTTGATTCGGGAGAATTCAGCTTTTTGAGAGAATCTCTTACGCTGACGGCATCGGTGGAAGTCTGCATCCAGAAGACCTCGTCGGCGAGTTTTCCCGCTTCTACGAGCAAGCGTACAAGCTGTTTTTCTCTGTCCGTTAGTTTTGTCATATCCGCTCTGATTTCCGTAAGAGCGTAAGCATTTACACGCGTTGCGATGTCGGGTAAGCCGTTTTGCGGCTCCTGTACTTTATTTTCCATTTTTCCGCATGAAGAAATTAATGAAACAATAATCAAAAAGTAAGCAAAATATTTAAGTCGGTTCAACATTGTTATTACCTCTGCTAAAGTTATTTAAGAATGAAAAAGTATAAACTATTAAAATACAATTCTAATTTTGTGTATGCAAATTTTTGTTTTGAAAAAAGGATTTTCATAATTTAATATTTTATTATATTGCCATTATCTTTAGATAGTGAATTTCAGCCCGGGAGGTCGCATCTGGTCAGTATTCCACGAACTGAAGTCCTTGGGAATTGATATTTGAATTTTATTTAATATATAATTTAAAGGAAATTTATGGAAATAACACATAATGTAGTAGGTTGGTTCGAAATCCCGGTTGAGGATATGGACAGAGCAATAAAATTTTACGAAACAGTTTTCGGATTTACAATTAAGCGTCAGAAGATGGATACTCTTGATATGGGCTGGTTCCCGTGGATAGATGGAAGTATAGGCTCAGCCGGTTCCTTGGTTTATAACAAAGAGTACTATAAACCATCTTCAGAAGGCACTCTTGTTTACTTCACTGCATTTTCCGGCGATTTGGCTAATGAGCTTGCAAAAGTAGAGTCGAACGGCGGTAAAGTACTGATGGAAAAATCAATAATTTCAGAAGATATTGGATATATGGGCTTATTTCTCGATACCGAGGGCAACAGAATAGCAATACACTCAAGAAAATAAAGAGTAGAATTGAATTTTAAGAACTGGACTCTACTTTCAGCAGAGTCCATATTCTTTAATTTTAATATAATCTATTGAACTAGTTATCCCGGGGTGTAGTCCGGTAACTTCAGTTATTATAACGTGATATTTATTTTACGGTAAAAGAAACTGAAAATATTTCTTTGCCTTTATCATCAGTATCATTCATCCTTAGATCATATTTCCCTTTTTTAGCAGGTGCTTTAAATTTCAATTTACCCTTTGTTTTGCCGCTGAGATACTGATATGCAATATCATATTTATCATTCTCTTCTTCCTTACCATGTTTGACTTCAGAAGGAATGATGCCAATCCATGCATTTGCTTTCAATCCCGGATTTGTAGTGAAAGAAACCTGAATTGTTTCTCCGGGTTTGAAAACGGACTTTTTGATTGTAATGCTATTGTTATCTTTGGCAACTAAAGTTGTTGAAGATATTATAAACAAAACAGATATAGCAAGTGAAATTAGTCTTAATATTTTCATAAAACCTCCCATTTGAAAGTGTGAAATAAACTTGAATATTTGCAAAATACAAATAATTATTGAAAAATAAAAAAAGGATTGCCGTAATCTGACAATCCTTTTTCTTTTGGGCGAGAGACGGGTCTTGAACCCGCGACCCTCAGAGCCACAATCTGATGCTCTACCAACTGAGCTACTCCCGCCATATCAAAGAACTACAAAATTAGTGCTTTTTTCCCGTTCAGCAAAAATTATTATTGTTTTTTCGCTTTTTTGGAACCTTTAAATTCTAAAAGCCAAGTATCTTTATTCTCCATAAAATACTGTTTAGCGGCATCGTATTCATTAGGTATAATGCCATCTAAAATAGCTTCTTCAATAGTTGTTTTAATATATCCGACTGTTT
The DNA here is from genome assembly GCA_041666585.1 of Bacteroidota bacterium. Taxonomy (GTDB): domain Bacteria; phylum Bacteroidota; class Ignavibacteria; order Kapaibacteriales; family UBA2268; genus JBAYGQ01. The sequence continues at coordinate 2,016 of JBAYGQ010000171.1, read as the reverse complement.
GTGAAGGAGGAAGTTTGCATATTTGCATAATCTCATCGCCGCGCACGGGAGACTGGAATTCGCGGAGTTTGTCTTTTTCCTGAACTTCAATCACTTTTTGAGTTACTATATCATAATTATTCAGATACTTTGCTGACAAATTCGGATTTTTTGTTGTAATATCTGCTCTGCAAAGCATGAATAAATCTTCAAGAGCATCGCCCGCCTGTGAAGCGAGACGTCGGACAGCCGAATCAGTTACACCCTCGTCAACTAATGCCATAGGGCGGTGGTGCATTCTTACAAGTTTCTCGATATAAGGCAAATGTTCTTTAGAAAATTTCATTTGATTGAAAATATGCTTTAGTTTTCTCGCTCCGAATTCTTCGTGTCCGTGATACGACCAGCCGCTTCCCTTAATAAAACGTTTAGTCTGAGGCTTAGCAATGTCGTGAACTAATGCCGCAATGCGGAGCCATACATTATCTGTTGATTCCGAAATGCAGTCCAATACCTGCAATGAGTGAAGCAGAACATCCTTATGTGCATAATTTCTGTCTATATCCTGAACTGTTTCGATTCCTGAAAGTTTTGCAAGTTCCGGAAAAACATATTCAAGAAGTCCGGTTTCGTAAAGAATTCTGAATCCTGAGCCGGGTTTAGCCGATTTCATTATTTTAAAAAATTCGTCTGCAATCCGTTCACGCGAAACGATGCTGATGCGTCCGGACATAGCTCTGATAGCCAAAAAAGCGGATTCATCAATATTAAAACCGAGTTGCGAAGCAAACCTTACTGCACGTAACATCCTCAGAGGGTCATCGCTGAATGTGATTTCCGGCTCTAACGGTGTTTTTAAAATCTTGTCTTCCAATGCGCTTTTGCCGTCGAAAATATCAGTTACTTCACCGAATGTATCTTTATTGAGAGAAACAGCCATTGCATTAATAGTGAAGTCACGTCGCTTCAGGTCATCTTCCAGAGTTCCTTCGCTGACAATCGGTTTGCGTGAATCGGGCAGGTATTCTTCCTTGCGTGTGCCTACGAATTCAAGTTTGTATCCTCTTAACGGTACGAGCGCCGTACGGAATGCGGTATATACTACTGCTTTTGTCCTGTTGAGTTCGGCAATTTTTTCTGCAAATGCAATTGAATCACCGATTACGGTAAAGTCAAAATCTTCTCTCTGACGCTTCAGATAGTAATCGCGTACATATCCGCCGACGATATATACACGATAGCCAAGGTCATCAGCTAATTTGCCTATATACCTGACGATATCTTCGTTAATCTCAATTTTATCGAGTTCAATATTTGTATCTGGTTTATTCAAATTGTAATTTAAAAAAATGATATTATAAAATATTATAGCTTTTAAAAGACGATAATAGAAAGTTTTAATTATTTAGGTTGAAGAAACTGAGTTTGAGTCAGTCATTTCGAACGCAGTGAAGATGGATTCCCGCTTTCTCGGGAATGACATAGTTGCTTTGTTCCGGATTACCGTTTATATTTTACTCAATAATCAAAGCCTGAAAGATGTACAATTCAGCTTCGGGTGAAGTATAAGCGTTATTGGGCAGTCCCGCTTTCCTGCATAAATTTTGCAGAAGCTGTGTAGTATTCCAGTTCTGCTCCGGTGCAACCTGAGGCAAAAATATCGCTGAACTCAGACCAATTCTAAGATATACGCCGTCTCTGCCGATTACGATTTCATTGGGCGAGAGGATTTTTTTCATTCTTGACAATACTGTTACTTCGAATTCGAGTTCTCCCAGCTCTTTTACTGTGACCGGACTGAACCTTGTATCATGCAGAGCCGCATTTTTACCTGCATCTTCAATTGACATCCAAAGCGGATTTGTCGCAAATATTTGTCCTACACAACCGCGCAGGTCACCGTGCTTTTTCAAGGTTACAAATGCAGAGTATTCATCGTTCAGAAGCGGTTTGAATTCAAAATTATATTTTACTTTTCCCTGTTTTTTTACTGATGCAATTACTGCGGATTTCGCAATTTCCAGAATTTGTTTTTCT
>JBAYGQ010000170.1:0-6040 GCA_041666585.1 Bacteroidota bacterium | reverse complement strand
TTCCCACCGCACTTTATGATATGTAAAGTATTTCGTAAAAAAGTGAGTCATGTGAGTAAAAGGCAGATAAATAAGGAAAAACATAATAAGCATAATATTAATTACACCTATTAGCGGTATATGTTGCAATGCTGTAAAAGTTATCAGGGAATTTACAATAGTCCAGACATTAATCCAATACATTTTGTCGGACAGTAACCATAATAAATCTGTAAGATAAATTGCTCCTATTAACAAAATATTGAAATAATGGCTTACGGTACTATACTTGCGAAGTTTTCCGTCAACAATTCTTGAAAACAAAAGTCTTATGGCTCCCAATGTACCCAGAATAGCCGCAGTCCATTCAATGATTTTGATTGAATAAGCCAGCATCCACTCAATCCAACCAGGGGGGAAACCGAGAACACCTGCTTTTTCCAGCAAAATGGAAAGAACAATAAGAAAATAATTTACAAATAATAAATACAATGCGAAATGAAAAGGAAAAGAACCGAACCATAAATCTTTGTTGTGGTCCCAAACTCCCTTTAGCAGTGCGATTTCCGGAATCAATACTTTCCATTCTCCCAGGCGGTCTTTTTTCTGTTTTTTTTTCCACCAGTCAACTTCTTCCATGCGTGAGCCGCCCCATTTCGCTCTGCCTTTTTCATGGGGTACAGGATAGAGCTCCCAGCGCAAATGAATAGGAGAAGAAGCGATTTTAATAAATTTTATTATAATTGCAACAAGAAAAAAAAGAACGGATATATAGATGATTACTTGTAAAAATCGCATATTTAACAGCTTTCCTTATTCACACAAATATTCAGTAAAATTATTTCTTGTTTAAGAAGTAAGACAAAACTTGCCTTTGCAATAAGAAATAAATCAGAAGGACAGGTAAAACCTGTCCCTGTATAAAACCAACATCAGCCAAAACCAAATCAACGAATAAAAACCTCTTAGACACATCCTGTCGGTTTTGCCAATCCCGCTACCTTGCAAGCACCTTTTGCGGGACCGGAAGGAAATAATTCATAAATCCGTTTTAAAGTAAAACCGCTGTCTTTGCAGAGTTTTCTAATCATTGGGGCAATTCCGTACTGCTTGAAATAATTGCGAAGATAATTAATAATTTCCCAATGTTCTTCGGTTAATTCATTCACGTTTTCAGTTGACGCTAAAGCTAAGGCTATCCTCTCGTTCCAGTCTTCGGGATTTTCCATGAAGCCGTCTTCGTCTATTTCTAATTTAACATCCTGCCATTCTAAAACAGCCATTTTTTATACCCCTTCTATTTTTATCAAACAAAAATGAAATTTGCTATTTTTATAAATATAAAAATATTCAATTTTTTTATGATAAATAATTCTATTTTATAAATCCTGAAGAGTGTAATATTCTATCTATGAATTTGATATCTCAAAGAATCCGCAGGAACAAGCATCCAACGGTTCTTTGATAAAGAACTATTCATTTATTTTTGGACAAAATTATTTCTAAGTGAAGGGAAAAAAATATTTTGTAACTATCGTTAGAAACAACAACACTCTTACTCATAATAAACTTGTCGGTGTTTTCTGCAATTTTATTTCAATCTTGTTGTCTAATCCCGCATAATATTCTCTTAGAATCTCAAGTACTTCAGGTCGGCTGAATTCCGCAGGTACTTCCAATCCTTCTAATAATTCCTTACGGAGCATAGTACCGCTTAAAAGTAACCTGTCTTCCTTCGAATGAGGACAAGTCTTCATTGAAGCCATACCTCCGCACTTGAAGCACCAGAAAGTCCAATCTATCTTCAGAGGTTTACAAAGTAAGGCTCCGCCCCACAATTCATCGAAAATATTCTGCGCTTCGAAGGTACCGTAATAATTACCCACACCCGCATGGTCTCTGCGGATAATCATATGAGTGCAACCGTAATTCTGACGTGTAAGTGCATGGAGCAAAGCTTCACGCGGACCGGCATAACGCATTTCTAACGGATAAACGCCATGAATCGTTGAATCTTTCACAAAATAAAGTTCCATTAATTTATCAGTACATTTTACTCGAACATCGGCAGGAATATCACCGGTTTTCATCTTGCCGACTAATTGGTGTATATAAAGACCATCGGAAATTTCCAGTGCAATTTTCGCAAGATATTCATGTGAGCGGTGCATAGGATTGCCCAACTGAATTGCGGCAATAGTTTTCCAGCCTCGTTCCGAAAACATCTTGCGTGATTCTGCCGGACGTTGGTATGCTTCTCCGAACTGTACAGGGAATCGACCTTCGGAGAGTACTTTAACCGGACCTGCCAAGTTCACCTCAGCCTGCTCCATAACCATTTTAACTCCCGGATGCTCAAGGTCATTTGTTTTGAATACATGTTTACACTCAAATCCCTTGTCAATAATGTATTTTTCCTCTAACTTCATCGTAGCTATGATTTCGGAATATTCATCGGAATACAGTGCAATCTCATCTCCGATTTTCAACATATCCACTACAGCTTTGTCAGCGGATAATGTGATAGGAATGGGCCAGAACAAACCGTTTTTACCCGACAATTTCATTTCGGTACAAACGCTTTTCCAGTCCTCATTACCTAAAAAACCGGTCAGAGGAGTAAAACCTCCAATGCCAAGCATAATCAAGTCGCTTGATTCACGGCAACTAATGTGAATTATCGGTAATTTTTTTGCTTTCAACTTTTCTTCTTCGAGTTCTTTTCCGGAGAGTAGAAGTGCTATTAAATCCGGGCTCCCGTGCGGACTAATTAATTTGTTAGATGCCATAATACTCCTCTAAAATATATAACGATGAAATGAATATTAATTACTCGATTGAATTTTTTTTGCATCTTGGAAGTTGCTATATTATTGAAAAATTAGTGCAAAATCAAACAGTATATCTTATTTGTAAACTAAGTGTGTAGAAAATCTTGGGAAGATTAACTTCTTGTCTTCAGAAAATAAGTTCCCAATAAGGTTTTATGGATTTACATCAATAATTTTTGCTACATTATATACAAGCGACATCATTCGGCTGTACTGCATTCTTTTGGGACCGATTAAACCTATTGAACCGGAGGCAGAACCGATTCTGTATTTTGAGACTATCAAGCTGTAATCATCAAACAGTTCATTTCCCATTTCCTTGCCAATCAGAACTTTTAAACTTTCTCCGCTATCGTCATATTGATCTAACAAATGAACAATCACATCTTCGTTTTCAAGTAGTTCAATAATTCCTTTAACTTTCTTCAAATCGTCAAACTCAGGATTATTCAATAAATTCGGCGCTCCTGCAATATGAATCCTGTCCCCTATGTTAGGGTAATTAAATATTTTGTCAATACTGTTAATAAAGAGCCGAACCAAGGGCATCGAACTGATATTAGAACCGCTCAGCATTTGCGGAAAATTTTCGCGAAGATATTTTAACTGCTTTCCGCCGACTCTTTCATTAATAAATCCCGAAATCTCTTCGAGTTTATGAGAATTATACTCAAACTCAGCCTCCAGTGTTACTGTGCGTACTATATTGGAAGCCAATGCAATTACTACAAGAAGTCTGGTAGAAGAGAGAGAAATCAGTTCAATTTTCTCTACAACCAAATCTGTTAAATGCGGTATTTTAACTATACCCAAATAATGAGAAAGCATTCCAAGCACTTTCGAAGCATCTCTTAACACAGTTTCATTCGGACTTACAAGCAATTCCTGTTTAACCTGAATTAATTCTGATTCGCTTAAATCCTCGAACGGGTTCATCGAATCCACATAAAAGCGATAGCCCTTGTCAGTCGGCACTCTACCTGCGGAAGTATGCGGATGGCTGATAAATTCCATCTCTTCCAGGTCAGACATAACATTTCTTATAGAAGCCGGACTGAGCTTCAAATCTTTTTCAAGATATTTCGCTAGAATTCGCGAACCGATTGGAGATGCTTGTAGAATATATAAATGGATTATCGCCTGAAGGATATGCTTTTCTCTTTCTGTAAGTTCGCGATCACTTGATGAAGGCGATATAAATACGTTTTTATTAGCCATATTCTAATAATTGAATTTGTTTCTCAGTTTTCGTGCTACGTATTCAGGCACAAAATCATCAATATTCTGTTTTAATCGGGACAATTCGCGAACAATACTTGAATTCAAATATGTATATTTTTCGTTTGGCATCAGAAAAATTGTATCCACTTCCGGTACTAATTTTCTGTTCATCAGTGCAATCTGAAACTCATATTCAAAATCCGAAACAGCACGAATACCTCGTATTAACGCAACCGCCTCCTTCCTTTTAGCATATTCAACAATTAAACCCTGATGCAAATCCACTACGACATTTGGCAAATGTTTAAGCGATTCAACCGCCATATCCATTCGCTCCTGCTCTGTAAAAATTGTGGTTTTATTTGCATTAATTGCAACCGCTACAAAAATTTTATCGAAAAGATGGGTAGCTCTTTCAATAACATCAACATGACCGTTAGTTATCGGGTCGAATGTTCCTGGATAAATGGCAGTTCTCATAATTCAAATATTTTAATTCTTTAATTATGGATTCCCGCTTTCGCGGGAATGACACACATTCAGCTTTAATTCTTAATTCTCAATTTTTAATTGTTAATTTATTATGGATTCCCGCTTTCGCGGGAATGACATATATTTAGCTTTAATTCTTAATTTTCAATTGTTAATTCTTAATTGTTCATTGTCAATTAACTTTATATCCTACATCTTCAACAGCCTTAGAAATATCTTCGAGTTTAAAATCACCCGAAACATAAGCTGCATTTTCAGCTAAATTGACTTCTACGGCGGTTACACCGTTAACACTTTCAATCGATTTCTTAACGTTCATAACGCAATGATTGCATGTCATCCCTTCAATCGGGATTTTTATATTATCTGATGTTTGCATTTTTGTATCCTTAAACAAAGGTTTTATAAATTTTCTAAATACAGAAGCTAAAATTAAAACAAAAAATACTATTCCCAAAACTAAATTTAATATTGAATCTCCTTCATGCTCATGTCCGCTGTGCATGTGATTCATCATTTGCATCATATCCAAGTTGCCTATTTCGAAAATATAATTGAGTAAATATCCGAAACCGATTGAGCAAAGTGCAATCACAAGCAAATAAATTCCCGTTACCTTTTTACCCAGAGTATTTGTCAGAATTGTCAGAGAAGCTGCATTTGTTGCAGGTCCCGTAACTAAGAACACAAAAGCTACTCCCGGAGAAAAGCCTTTCATCATTAAAGTTAATGCAATCGGAATTGAAGCTGTTGCACAAACATACATCGGTATTCCGATAGCCATCATCAGAAGCATACCGAGAATTCCGTTGTTCACGGGACTGTCGCGAAAAAATCCTTCCGGTATAAAATATGTAATCATACCCGAAACAAGCAGACCTACAATGAATTGAAGTGAAATATCATCTAAAAATTCAACTAATGAATATCGCGTAGAATTTATTACCCTTTGTTTAAAACTAATTTCAACTGATTTGTTATCGTAATTCATTGTTTGAATCTGAGGAACTTTAACTGTCTTTTCCTCCGGACTGACATCCTTAACAAAACCGACAGCTATGCCGCCTACTACTCCCATTATCAAAGCTACAACAGGACGATAAATTGCAAAAACCCATCCCATCATTCCGTAAGTAGCAATTATGCTGTCAATTCCGGTTTGAGGTGTGGAAATCAAAAACGAAATTGTTGCCCCTTTTGAGGCTCCGTTTTTGGATAAATAAATTGTTGAAGGCACTACTCCGCATGAGCAAAGCGGAAGCGGCACTCCGAACAAAGCCGCTTTCACTACAGACCAGATATTATTTTTACCGATATACTTCGCAATTAAATCTTTATTAAAGAATAAATTCAGCAGACCGACAAAAAAAAGACCTATCAACATATATGGAGCCATCTCAAAAAAGAGATAGTAAGTTGCTTTTAAAATTTCGAGAACAAACATGATTTATCTATACTCCTTTGAATTACCAATTCCACGATTTTTTATTGAAGTAACTAAAAGCAAAATATTGTCA
>JBAYGQ010000169.1:0-6041 GCA_041666585.1 Bacteroidota bacterium | reverse complement strand
TTTAAAAGTTTGAGATCTTCCTACATAAGACTCGCCCAAAATGGATTCTTTATTAGAACCTTTAGAAGAAAATATAAAACCCACTCTTTGTTCTATTAAACGGAAAACGCTTTCATCCGAATAATAGTAAACAATAGAATCTACAATAACTAACAAAACAAGCATAAGTGATAAAATTTTTATTAAAGAGAAAATCCGTTTTGATTTTTCGAATACTAAAATAGTAATAATTAGTATTGCAAAACCAAAATATCCAGTCAGCGAAAATGCAAGAAATAATCCAATGATTGCAATGACAAAGATAGTTATATTAAGAGCTTTAGATTTAAAAAAAGAATTCTGTTTTTGAACCCAAGGAATCAAGACAAAGATTATTATGATTAAATTAAAACCGGCTAAGGCAGAAGGCTCTGAGAAAATTGATGTTGCTCTAAAAAAGCTACCGAAATTCAAACTTAATTGACCTACTTCCGAAATATCTGTTAATCCTCTTGAGGTGAAACTTACATTAGTAATAGGAATCCAGGCAAAAGGTAAATTGTATGCTCTTGCTATTATTTGATACACACCGAACAGATTTATAAATATTGAAATTATCAGCAACATTTGAATTACTTGTGTCCAGATTCGGGTTTTTATCGGATAACTCATTGCAATAAAAACAACAAAACCCATAAAAATAAAATGCAAAGCAGTTTTAATATATTGGATTATCATTTTCTGGTTGCCATCCATCCAGGGTGTAATACCTGAAATGATGATTGCACATAATAAACCGACGAAAAACAAAAATGCAGGATTTTTCCATATTTTCAACTTATCCCCGTTCCAAAGCACTCTTTTAAGATAGATTAGAATTATTAGTCCGATAGATATATCTACTAACGTTACTCCATAAGTACCAATGCCGAACAATTGATAATTATAAGTGAAGTACGAAATGAAAATAAAGATTACAGCAAAATGCATATTATAGAACTGATTAAAAAAAATAAAATCAAGTCAATCCAATTCGAAAAAAAGACGAATCAGAATGACTTTAAATATACAAAAAAAATATTTTTTTAGTTACCGACTAATTTTGTTTCTTTATCGAAATAATTATCTAATTCCTGGACATAGTCGCAAACTAATGTTTTGGATAGATACATAATTCGAGAATCATAATTACAAATCTCTTTTGCTCTCTGGATACAGATATTTTCAAAATCTTCAAACGGAAATATCCCGTTAATCAAGTCCAAACTCAAAGCTTCCTCTGCGTTTAGTTCATTTTTTTGTAAAAGAATTTCTGCAGCTTTACCCTGACCGACATATTTTGGCAGAAAGAAAGGAAGTGCGCCGATTGGGTGCATTTTGTGTTTCTTATGATTTAAAGCAAATTTCAAATCTATTGTGGAAAATCTAAAATCGTTTGACAAAACTGCACCAAAAAATGGTGTAGCAACACTACCCTGAATACAACTAATTAATATCTTCTTATAATTTGCCATCTTCATAATATAATTTCTAAGGTTATTCATCATTCTTGACCTTAGCATTTTCTTTTCAGATTCAATACCGAGCGAAAAACCGTCCTCTACTTTTTGAATTATTATTTTTTCGGAGAACCTTGCAAAAGAATCAGAATCGAATGAATCCGGCTGATTGAATATTAAGAGTGCATGAACAACAGGATCCTGTTCAACCCAATCCAGCATAGAGAGAATTTTTTCTGCAGTATCAAGATTAGAAAATTTCTCGTACATATCTGATTTGAACCGGATAACCGCAATGTTTTCGTGCACATAGAATTTCATGTCTTCTGTTTCAAATTCTAATATTTTTTCTATGTTCATTTTATACTCCAAGTATTAATTTCATTTTATTTAATATGTTTTTTAACAAATTTTAATAATAAATTATTCGTTATCCGGTTTTTCATTAATAAAATCCGGTAATTGCAAATGATCTGTTGATAAACTGCCGGGAGTAGGCTTAGTAGTTTTAATTTTACTTATAAGTCTTTTAACTTTATCTTTTAAACCTTCCATAATTGTATATACAACAGGAATAAGTACAAGCGTCAGCATAGTCGAGCTAATCAATGCTCCAATCACAACTACAGCCAGTCCGCTTCTGAATTCACCTCCTGAACCTGCACCTATAGCAAGAGGCATCATACCGAATACCATAGTGAGTGTTGTCATAAGAATCGGTCTTAATCTTATAGGACCCGCTGTAAGAAGAGCATCTCGCATTCCCATGCCCTGTGCCCTAAGGTTATTTGTGTAATCAACTAATAAAATTGCATTTTTGGTTACCAATCCCATTGACAGAAGTAGTCCAATCATTGAGAAAATATTCAAATTGTTTCCTGTTAATGCTAAGCCGGTCAAACTACCTACAATAGCTACGGGCAAAGAGAACATAATTACAAAGGGATAGAGATAAGACTCATAAAGGCTGACCATTATCATATATACAAATATAATAGCGAACATAATTGCAAGCATCATATCCATAAACATATTACTCATATCTTCTGAAGCACCTGCAAAGTTTATTTCTACGTCAGAACCCAGATTAAGGTTTTGTACACCTTTTTCGATTTCTCCGACAACATCTCCCATAGGTTTGGAATTGTCAAGGTTAGTTGAAATCGTTATCACTCTGGACCTGTCTTTTCTTGCAATCTGTGAAGGACTTTTGCCATATTTTATAATGGCAATCTCTGCTAATTTTATTTGCTGACCGAATCTGTTCTGAATAATCATATTTGAAACATCCGTAGGATTCTCGCGGTCTTTCTTTGCAAGTATCACACGCATATCGTATTCAGTATCATTCTCTTTGTATTTTGTTGAGATATCACCCTCGAATGCGTTTCTGAGGGCTAAAGCCACTTCCGTAAGCGATAGACTGTAAACAGCGCACTTATCTCTGTCTATTTGGACCTGAATCTCAGGCTGTCCTTCTTCCCATGAAGTTCTTATATCACGTGTTCCTTTTGTTTTAGTAGCAACATCTTGTACTTTTTCAGAAGCCGCAATTATTTTTTCCAATTCAATACCTTTTACTTCGATTGCAATCGGAGCTTCGTCAGCTGCTCCGAACATTCCGATTAAAGAAGCGTTCACTTTCAGTCCGGGAATTTTCGAAGTTTTTTCTAAAAGTTCATTAATAATTTCTTGTGTAGGTTTTCTTTTGTTAGCAGGGATAAGCGATATTTGAACCTGACTATAATAAGACCTTTCTGCACTTCCAAAAGAAACTTCGTGCCTTCCGACAACAGTATAGTACTTATTTACTTCGGGAAGATTTCTTACAATTTCTTCGACTTTTACTGTTGCGTCGTTAGTTTTATCTAAAGTTGTACCGAAAGGCATTTCCATATTCAGAGCGAATTCACCTCTGTCAGCATTCGGCATAAATTCGGTACCGATTAATCCTAACGGAATGAATGTCATACTTGTGAAAATAAGTGCAAAGCTGATCCCTATAACAGTTTTTCTATGATTCAAAGCCCAAATTAATATTTTACGATAAGCGGCAGTAATTCTGAATATTAATCCTTCGAATCCGATGACAAGTTTACCAAGTAACTTTTCTTTTGAAAAATGCACTACCTTTGACCATCGTGAAGCTAACATCGGTGTCAAAGTAAAAGATACAAATAATGAGAATAATGTTGAGACTACTATTGTAAGACCGAACTCTCTGAATATTTTCCCGACTATTCCCGATAACATCGCAATAGGTAAGAAAACTACCACATCCACAAGTGTGATAGCTATAGCCGCCATTCCGATTTCACTTCTGCCTTTCAGAGCCGCATCCTTCTGATTTTCCCCTTTTTCAAGATGCCTATGAATGTTTTCCAACACCACAATTGAATCGTCCACTAAGATACCTACTACTAAAGTAAGTGCGAGAAGTGTAATAACATTTATTGTAAATCCGAAAATATTCATCATAATAAATGCAGATATCAAAGATGTCGGTATTGATAACAAAACAATAAATGAATTTTTTATATCGTGCAAAAACAAAAAAAGAATTATTGCAACAAGCAGAATTGCCATCATTAAATCGCGTAATACATCATTAACTGAATTTCTTGTGAAATTAGTAATATCCTGAGCAATCGTAAAATGTAAATCCTTGTTTTTGTTTTGTGCTTCAAGCGTTGAAAACACCTTCTGCACTTTATCACTTGTCTTTATAGAGTTTGCATCAGAAGCTTTCTGAATGATAAGTCCGATTGAACTGACATTCTGCAAACGGCTGATAGTATAATTTTCCTTGTAGGTATCTACTATTTTTGCAACGTCTTTCAGTTGAATTTTTCCGAAAGGAGTTTCAGCAATAATTAAATTATTGACCATGTTCAGGTCTGTATATTTGCCTGCTACTCTGACTATATAAGAATTTTCTTTCCCTTCGACTTTGCCTGTCGGGAAATCAATATTTTCCATTGCTAAAATCTGCGAAACATTGAGAATTGAAAGATTATAGGATTTTAGTTTTTCATTATCAACTTCTATTTTAATTTCTCTTTCTTTCCCGCCGACTATTAAAACAGAGGCGACTCCAGGTACCTGCTCAAGTTTAGTTTTAATATTATCTTTGATGTACTGGAAAAAATCAATGGATTTCATATTCGAAGTAAGTGATACCCTCATAATCGGCATTGAGTTTATATCCGCTTTGGTTATTTGCGGTTGTTTGACGTCTTTGGGCAGGTTAAGCCGGATTTCGTTAATCTTTCTTTCTACCTCATTAAGAGCTATGTTTACATCAACATCCATATTATATTCAACGAGGGCAAATGAGGCATTTTCTGCAGAATAAGTTCTAAGAGATTTCAGTCCGTTCAAAGAGGACAAAGCATCTTCAACAGGTTTGGATACTTGAGTTTCAATTTCTTTAGGACCCGCTCCGGGGTAAATAGTTGAAACGAATACCATAGGCCATTCCATTTTCGGCAGTAAATCCACACCCATATTGGAATAGCTGAAAATGCCCATTACAGCTAATGCTGAAAAAATCATAGTCATAAAAGCGGGACGCTTTATAGCAATTTCAGTAAGTTTCATTTATTAATCTCCTTAACTATTACGCCGTTTGTCAGACGCTCTTTGCCTTCGACAACAATCTTTGAACTAACCGTTAAGCCGCTTAAGATCTCATATTTGCCTAAAGATTTTATTCCTAATTTTACGTTTGTAAGAACTGCTTTTCCGTTTTCAATAACAAAGACTTGAGTGGAGCCGTCATTCTGCATAATTACCGCTTTATCGGGTACAATAAGTGCATCATTTTTGGATTCCACAAAAATTTCACAACGGGCAAACATACCGGATTTAATCTCGTTTTTGCCGTTGTTTTCCATTAACACTTCGACCGGATAAGAGCGTAAGCCGTTTTCAGTACTCAATCCTATTGAATTTATCTTACCTTTGAAGTCCTTTCCGGGTATTGCATCAATTTTCACAGTTACAGTTCTGCCCGTCTGTAATTTGACGGCATCATTTTCGGCAACCATTATTTTTATTTTAAATTTTGAAATATCTACTATCTGTGCAACTCTTGCACCTTGTCCTACAGTACCGCCGAGGTCAACAAATTTATTTGATGCATAACCTCCGATTGTTGCTTTAATATATGTATCGGCAAGCTGTTTCTCGGCAACTTTCAAACCTGCCTGAGCACCCTTGAACTGAGCAAGTGCTGACTTTACACCCAACTCTGCAAGCTCGGTTTGTTCCTGAGAAACCGCTTTGCTTTCAAAGAGTTTTTGTATTCTTGATAAATCCAATTTTGCTTTTTCGTAATTTTGTTCTGCGGCTAGAACTGTTGCTTTTGCCTGCTCTACTCCGGCTTGCTGTTGTGTATTTTCAATAACAGCAAGAACTGCACCGGCTCCGTATCGTCTTCCGATAGTAAAATTTATCTTCTTGACTACACCGGAAGTCTGAGAGATTATAAATGCCTCATTAATTCCCTCTACATTTCCGGTATAACTGAGAATGTTGTCAATACTACCGATAGTTGCCTGT
>JBAYGQ010000168.1:0-6090 GCA_041666585.1 Bacteroidota bacterium | reverse complement strand
TAGGATTTTCGCTTGATTTTCAAAATTTCACGGGTGAACTAGATAATTTACAAAATATGTATTCTCCTCCGAGAGGAAATATTTTGATTGCATTCGTCGATAATAAGCCTGCAGGTTGTATTGGAATCAGAAAGTTGGAAGATGAAACCTGCGAAATGAAACGTCTATTTGTGAAACCGGAATTCCGTAGCTTAGGAATCGGTAAAACATTAACCCTCAAATCAATAGAATATGCACGAGATATGGGATATAAAGCAATGCGTCTTGATACTATCTCCGTAATGAAAGAAGCAATCTCAATTTATAAAAAATACGGATTTGAAGAAATTCCATATTATCGTTTCAATCCTTTTCCTGATGCTGTCTTTATGGAAAAAAAATTATGAATCATTTTTAAAAAACCAAACAACTTTTTAATTAAATTTTCGTCAATTTTTACTATTATCAAAACGAGAAAGGGAAACAGTAATTGATTAGTTTGGAATATTTTAATAATATAGCAAATGAATGGGATTCATTAAGAAAAAATTTTTACCCTGAAAACTTAAAAACTAGAATTTTTTCAAAAGTTAAACCGATATCCGGTTCAATAATTGCGGATATTGGTGCAGGAACAGGTTTTTTGACAGAAAATTTATATAATGATGCACTCAAAATTATTTGTATTGACCAATCAATTCAGATGCTAAAAATTATTCAAAGAAAATTCCCTGATGCAAATAACATTCAATATTTAAACTGCCAATGTGAAAATATTCAGCTTTCGGATTCAAGCGTTGATTATGTATTCTCGAACATGCTTTTACACCATGTGGAGGATCCTTTATCCGTAATTTTTGAAATGACTAGAATTCTCAAACCGGGTGGTACATTAACAATAACTGACTTAGAAACACATTCGCAAATTTTCCTTGCTGCGGAAATGCATGATAGATGGCTCGGTTTTAAACCGAAAGATGTGGAGCAATGGTTTTTAAATGTAGGATTAGTAAATATTTCTATTGAACTTTTAGATGACTATTGCTGTGCTTCTGCTAAGGGTTCGGGTGATTCCTCGCCAATCGGAATAATTTTGGCAACCGGTGAGAAAATATAATTTTCTATAAAAATTGGATAATCTGATTTATCATTTATTTTATGTTGTTTTCTTAACTTTGTATTAAATAAAATTAACATTTTTTGTGAAAAAGGAGTTTTATGGATAACAATAAGTTTTACGAAATTTTGAATTTTGCTATTCAACGCGAAATAGAAGCCGCGAATTTTTATCATGATTTGCAAGGCCGATCGAAATTCGATTCAAGCAGGGAAATGTTCAAAGATTTAGAAAATATGGAATGGGGACATGCCAAAGCTCTTGAAAGATACAAAGAGGGTGATATTGAAAATTTCACTCCTCCAAAAATTATGAATTTAAATATAAGTGAATTTCTTGTTGAACCTGAAGTTACATCCGATATGCTCTATCAGGATGCACTGATAATTGCAATGAAGCGAGAAGAATCTTCGAAACGTCTTTATGCCGCTATTGCCGAAGAAAGCGAAGACACAGCAACAAAAAATTTCTTTCTTAAACTTGCAAGCGAGGAAGAGAAACATAAACTTATGCTCGAAACTCAATATGACGAAATAATTTACAACGAAAATTAAACAAATTCACTCAATAAAATTTCGAGGCAGGAATAGCATCCTGCCTTTTGTTATTTTTTTCACATCTTTTTTTGATTTTGTCTGACCCTATACCAAATAATTCAATTATCTTTTGTAAATTTGCTTTTTCATAATGGAAAAATTGATTATTATATACATTTTTTCATTGTCAATAAATTTATATATATATATTGAAATCAGGAGTAATTAGATGGAAGAGAAAAAGTTTGTAACAATTGACGGGAACGAAGCCGCGGCTTATGTTGCTTACAGAGTTAACGAAGTTTGTGCCATTTATCCTATAACCCCATCGTCTAACATGGGTGAATGGTGCGATGAGTGGGCATCTAAAGGAATTAAAAACATTTGGGGTACAGTTCCTACAGTAGTTGAAATGCAGAGTGAAGGCGGAGCTGCAGGAGCCACACACGGATCTTTACAGGCAGGTGCTCTGACAACAACATTCACTGCATCGCAAGGTTTGTTGCTTAAAATTCCTAATATGTTCAAAATTGCCGGTGAATTGACTGCATCAGTATTTAACATTAGTGCCAGAGCTTTAGCAAGCCATGCACTATCAATTTTCGGCGACCATAGCGATGTAATGACTGCAAGAACAACAGGTTTTGCATTATTAAGTTCCGCATCGGTGCAGGAAGTAATGGATTTCGTGCTTATAGCACAGGCATCTACACTTGAATCAAGAATACCGTTTCTTCACTTTTTCGACGGTTTTCGTACCTCGCATGAAGAATCGAAAATCGAATTAGTACCTGAAGAAATAATGCATAAAATGATAAATGATGACTTAGTCAGCGCACATCGTCAGAGAGCTTTGTCTCCGGACCATCCGGTTATTCGCGGTACCGCTCAAAATCCCGATGTGTTCTTCCAAAACAGAGAAACCGTTAATCCTTTCTATGACATTTGCCCGGATATAGTCCAGAAAGAAATGGACAAATATTTTGAACTGACAGGAAGAAAATATGAATTATTCCAATATTATGGTGCTTCTGATGCTGAAAGATTAATTGTCTTAATGGGTTCCTCTTGTGAAACTGCACACGAAACTGTTGACTACTTATTAAATAAAGGAGAAAAAGTCGGTATTCTGAAGGTAAGATTATACCGTCCATTCGACCTTACCAGATTCGTTTCTGCTATTCCTTCAAGTATTAAGTCAATTGCTGTTCTTGACAGAACAAAAGAACCCGGCGCAAACGGCGAACCGCTTTATCTTGACGTAATCAATGCGTTGTACGAAGCTCACAATCTGGGCATCGGAAATCTGAAATCAATACCTAAAGTAGTCGGAGGCAGATATGGATTATCCTCGAAAGAATTTACTCCCTCAATGGTAAAAGCAGTTTTCGACAACCTTGCAAAAGCACAACCGAAAAACCACTTTACAGTCGGTATCAACGACGATGTAACAATGACAAGTTTAGACTTTGACCAGGAATTCGATATTGAACCGGATAATGTTGTTCGAGCTATGTTCTACGGTTTAGGTTCTGACGGTACTGTCGGTGCAAATAAAAATTCAATTAAAATTATAGGTGACAATACTGACCATTTCGGACAGGGATATTACGTATATGATTCTAAAAAATCCGGTACTCTGACTGTATCGCATCTTCGTTTCGGTCCCAAACCGATATGTTCGACTTATTTAATTCACAAAGCGAACTTTATTGCATGCCATCAGACAGTATTTCTTGAACAATATGACATGCTTAAAAATATTGCAAAAGGTGGTACTTTCCTTGTGAACGCTCCATGGTCTAAAGATGAATTATGGGATAATCTTCCAAAAACAATCCAAAAACAAATTATCGAAAAAAATGTAAAACTCTATACAATTGACGCTCAAAAGGTAGCTGAGGCAAGCGGAATGGGACGACGCATAAATACTGTAATGCAAGTTTGCTTCTTTGCTATTTCCGGTATCCTGCCGAGAGAAGAAGCAATAGATGAAATCAAAAAGTCAATTAGAAAAACCTATGGAAAAAAAGGCGAAGAAATTGTAAAAATGAATATTCAGGCTGTGAACACTACACTTGAGAATTTATTTGAAGTTAAAGTTCCCGATAAAGTTACCGCAACCTTTGACCTTCGCCCGTCTGTACCGGATAATGCACCGGACTTTATTAAAAACGTAGAAGGCGAAATTATTGCCGGCAGAGGAGATGATATTCCGGTTAGTGCCTTCCCGAAAGACGGTACTTGGCCAAATTCTTCAACCCGCTGGGAAAAAAGAAATATTGCACTTGAAATTCCTGTTTGGGACGAAGCAATATGTATTCAGTGCGGTAAATGTCCTATGGTTTGCCCTCATGCAACCATAAGAATAAAAGTTTATGACCCAAGTGAATTAGAAAAAGCTCCAAAAACTTTCAAGGCTGTTGATGCAAAAGACAAAGAATGGGCAGGGAAAAAATATACAATACAAATTGCGGCAGAAGATTGTACAGGTTGCGGAGTTTGCGTTGAAGTATGTCCTGTTAAAAATAAAACTAATCCGAGTCTGAAAGCTTTGAATATGAAACCGCAAATACCGTTACGTGAAGTTGAAGCTGAAAATTGGGAATTCTTCCTTAATATTCCGGATGTTGACAGAAATCAAATAAAAGTAAATGCAATCAGACACCAGCAAATTCAAAGACCTTTGTTTGAATTCTCAGGTGCATGCGCAGGTTGCGGAGAGACACCATACATTAAATTAATGACCCAATTATTTGGCGATAGAGCTATTGTTGCGAACGCAACGGGATGCTCTTCAATTTACGGTGCAAACCTTCCGACTACTCCCTATTGCTCCAACAATGAAGGTCGCGGACCGAGCTGGTCAAATTCATTATTCGAAGATAATGCTGAATTCGGCTTAGGTTTCAGAGTTGCAATTGACAAACAGGAAGAAATTGCTAAACTATTACTTGAGCATATGGCAAGCCAAATCGGTGAAAAGTTCGTTGACGAGTTAATTAATGCAACCCAAAACGATGAACCTGCAATATTCGAGCAACGCAAAAGAGTAGAAGAACTTAAAATAATAGTGTCCAAACTAAATACACCTGAAGCCAAAAGACTTCTTGCAGTTGCAGATTACTTAGTTAAAAAGAGTGTCTGGATCGTTGGCGGGGACGGTTGGGCTTATGATATAGGTTACGGCGGATTAGACCATGTTCTTGCCAGCGGCAAAAACATTAATATACTTGTTTTGGATACCGAAGTTTATTCAAATACCGGCGGTCAGACATCAAAAGCAACTCCTCTTAGTGCCGTAGCAAAATTTTCTTTCGGAGGTAAGCCAACTAAGAAGAAAGATCTTGGACTAATGGCAATGTCTTATGGTACTGTTTATGTTGCAGTAGTAGCTATGGGTGCAAAAGATGACCAAACGCTGAAAGCTTTTCTAGAAGCGGAAGCTTATGACGGTCCTTCAATCATCATCGCTTACAGCCATTGTATTGCTCACGGTATTGATATGTCTAATCCTCTGCATCAACAAAAATTAGCTGTGGACTCCGGACAATGGATTTTATACAGATATAATCCGGATTTAACCGGGCAGGGTTTGAATCCCTTAACACTTGACTCAAAAGCACCAAAGATACCGGTTACAGATTATCTAAACTCAGAAACAAGGTTCAGAATGCTTACCGTGAGTAGACCAGAAGTTGCCAAAGAATTGTTTATTAGGTCTCAAAAAGACATTGAAGATCGCTACAAATACTATGAATTCATGGCAAGTAGAAAATTCGGAAATGAAAAATAACATAAAAATGCCCCGTATTTTTGTATAGGGTTGATTAATTAATAAAAACAAATTTGAAACAAGTATTAGGAGCAATAAATTATGAATCTTCAAACAAATTATTTAGGACTCTCCTTAAGAACCCCTCTTGTAGTTTCTGCGAATCCACTGTCGTGGGAATTAGACAGTATAAAAAAAATGGAATCGGCAGGAGCTTCAGCTATTGTTCTTTACTCTATTTTCGAAGAGCAACTGCGTCATGAACAATACGAATTAAACTATGCTACAACCGTAAATACGTATAGCTCGCCGGAAGCTATGTCTTATTTCCCTGATTGGGAAGATTACAAAACAGGACCTACTCAATACCTTGAACATATTTCAAACGCAAAAAAAGCTGTAAAAATTCCTATTATAGGAAGTATTAACTGCTCATCTATCGGCGGCTGGACTGATTTTGCGCAAAAAATTGAATCAGCCGGTGCCGATGCAATTGAACTGAATATATATTCAATCGAAACCAATTTTGAATTACAAGCTGAAAAAATTGAGCAACAATATATTAATATTATTAAAGCTGTAAAATCGGTAGTCAAAATACCTGTTGCAATTAAATTAAGTCCATTCTTTTCAAATACCGCTAATATGGTAAAGAAACTTGATGATGCCGGTGTTGACGCATT
>JBAYGQ010000167.1:0-6098 GCA_041666585.1 Bacteroidota bacterium | reverse complement strand
TTGCTTGTTCCAGCATAGCCTGCATGTTGAATTTCATTTTATAACTTTATTAAAATATGACACAAGATAAAACGTAATTTATAAAAAAAATCAGGAAAAATAAGCTGTATTTTGAAAATCTCGACTTAATACATTAAATTACAAAAAATTGCGACTAAATTTTATTTAAACTATAAGGAGTAAATGATGGGAATTTTCAGTAGAATATCTGATATTTTCAATGCAAATGTAAATGACCAGCTCGACAAAGCTGAAGACCCTGAGAAAATGCTGAAGCAGATGGTGCTTGAAATGGAAGAATCAATTAATAAAACTACTTTGGCTGTGGCGAATTCAATTGCAAATGAAAAATCATTGGAAAGAAAATTGGAGAAAGCAAGATTTGAAACTAAGGATTGGGAGCAGAAAGCTGTTCAGGCTTTGAATTTAAACAGGGAAGACTTAGCCCGTGCCGCTCTCGAAAAGAAAAGTATTGCCGAGAAAAATGTTGCCGACCTTACTCCGATTTCAGCACAGGCAAAAGCTACTTCCGATAAGCTGAGAACTCAGTTAAACCAGCTTAAAGCTAAGTTAGACGAAGCACGTAGCAGACAAAGTACTCTGATTGCACGCTCACAGGCGGCGAAAGCACAGAAACAGGTTGCTCAGTCACTCAGCGGAATCGGTACAGATGCTTTCAGTAAATTTGATAAATACGAGCAGAAAATTGAAAAATTAGAATCCGAAGCTGAAGCTTTTGAAGAGCTTGCAGGTACTGATGTGAATCTGGATGAACAGTTCAAGCAATTATCAACAAATACAAATGTTGACAGCGAACTTCTGGCTTTGAAGTCTAAAATGGGCATGTTGCCGGATTCGACACAATCTTCAAATTAATTTAATAATTTTTCAATTTATTTTTTTATTCAAAGGAGATAATTATGAACAGCGATAATAAGCAGGTTGCTCCGGATACAAATAATGCTGATATCATAAATGAAGCTGTAAGAAAAACAACCGAAAGTGTAGATAAAATTTTAAAAGAAAATTTTCCGAGTCACCTTTCTTTCGGTAACGGTACTTATACTATTACACGCGGTTCTTCGCAGGTAATCATAGTTGTACGTCATTTTGTGAAGAACGAAACTATTGTTGAATGTATGTCAAATGTGGTAACAGGAGCAAAAGTAACTCCGGAAATAATGAAGTTTTTACTTCGCAAAAATGCTGAACTGCACTTCGGTTCATTCGGTTTGCTGTTTGACGACACTATTACATTTTCGCATGCTATCACGGGTACTAATTTAGATGATAACGAATTAATTACCACCCTGAATTCTGTCGCATTTATTTCCGATTATTATGATGATGTAATAGTCGAAATGGCTGGAGGCAAGCGAGCCGCAGACGGAGAATTATAGTTTTTTATAAATTGAATACAGCTTTCCCTTGACATTTATTATAATAATTTTGGAAAGCTGTTTTTTATTTTCCTAAGTGAGGATGATATGATAAAAAAAGAAGCTGTTGATTTATTTATTCAACAAAAAAATGTAGCGATTGCAGGGGTTTCACGCAATCCCAAAAAGTTCGGTTTTATGGTTTTCAATGAGATGAAAAAAAGTGGATTTAATGTCTATCCTGTCAATCCTAATGCCTCTGATATTGAGGGAACTAAATGTTATAATGACATTGCAGATGTTCCGGATGATGTTGCTTCTGTTGTAATTGCAACCGCAAAACCCGAAACTGAAAAATCGGTTGAGTCCGCTATTCAAAAAGGAATAAAACATATCTGGATTCAGCAAAACTCACAAACACCGAAAGCAATAGAAACAGCCGAAAAAGCAGGTGTTAACCTTGTTTCCAAAGAGTGTATTTTTATGTTTATTGAGCCTGTTAGTTCAGTCCACAAGTTCCACAGGTTTATCAATAAAGTATTCGGAAAATATCCGAAATAAATTGTGACATTAAATAATGAAACCTAAGGAAAATCTTTCCGGCACTGAAGCTTCGGATATCTGGAATAATATCAATTATCCTGATTACATCGAAACTATTTTTAATTTTTCGATTCCTAAAGGTCAGGAAGCAGAAAGGCTCGACTTATACCTTGCACGAAGCATCCGAAATGCTACTCGAACAAAAGTTCAAAAAGCGATTGAAGCGGGTTGCGTAATTGTGAACGGAAAAGTAAAAAAATCGAATTATAAAATTCAGCCGCTCGATTCCATCGTCTGCACTATTATGAAACCTCCGCCTATTCAGCTTATCCCGGAAGATATTCCGCTTGAAATTGTCTATGAAGATGATTTTATGCTTGTTGTTAACAAACCTGTAGGTATGTGTTCTCATCCGGGTTTCGGCAACAGACAGGGAACTCTTGTGAATGCTGTTTTGTATCACCTTGGAATGAGGGAGCCTATACCGATTGAATTGGACGAGGACTCAGAGGAGATAGAAGATGATTCGGATATTCCTGTTATAACCGAAGGTTCTGTTTTTGCAAGCTCTGCAATCCGTCCCGGTTTAGTTCACCGTCTCGATAAGGATACGTCGGGATTACTCGTGATTTCAAAAAATCCTCAAACTCACGCTCAACTTGCAAAACAGTTTTTCGATAGAACTACTTCCAGATTTTACTATGCTTTAGTTTGGGGAGAATTTAAAGAAAATAAAGGCACGTATGAAGGCGACATCGGGCGTTCGAGCCGGGACAGAAAATTATTCGCAATTGTAAAAAAAGACGGGAAACCTGCGATTACAGATTATGAAGTGCTCGAAAGATTCGATT
The DNA here is from genome assembly GCA_041666585.1 of Bacteroidota bacterium. Lineage (GTDB taxonomy): Bacteria > Bacteroidota > Ignavibacteria > Kapaibacteriales > UBA2268 > JBAYGQ01. The sequence goes on along the minus strand of JBAYGQ010000167.1, from coordinate 3,325 downwards.
ATCTTACTCTTGTTAAAGTGAAACTCAGAACCGGAAGGACCCACCAGATTCGTGTGCATTTTTCGCATAACAAGCATCCCGTTTTCGGCGATGTTAGCTACGGTGGTGATTCTATCGTGTTTGGCGGACATAATATTCAATTCAGAAAATTAGCGGAAAATTGTCTGAAAATGACATCTCATCAGTTATTGCACGCTAAAACTTTAGGATTTGTTCATCCTGATAACAATGAACTGAAACAATTCGAGTCTTCAATTCCGGATGATTTCATTGAAATACTGGAATTATTCAGAATATATCAAAAGAATAAGGAATTATAACATGTTAGAAAAAGTTGCGGATACTGTAGTTCCTATCCATGAACTTATCGCAAGGAGATGGAGCCCCCGTGCTTATGACATCAGCAAAATAGTAAGCAGAGACATGATTTTATCTCTGTGTGAAGCGGGAAGATGGGCACCTTCCTGTTTTGGTGATGAGCCATGGAGAATGATTGTTTTAGACAGACAAAATGACCCATCCGCTTGGGAAAGAGGATTCAATTGTCTGTCTGACTGGAATAAAAAATGGGTTAAAAATGCTCAGGTATTGTTTATTGTTTGTGCCGACAGTAAATTCAGAAATGAAAAAGCTAACCGCTGGGGACAGTATGATACAGGTGCAGCGTCTGAGAATATTTGCATTCAGGCTGTGGCACTCGGTTTGGTTGCACATCAAATGGCTGGATGGAACAAAGCGGATTTAAGAAGTTCTTTCCAGATTCCTGAGCAGTTTGAAATTATGGCTATGATTGCAGTCGGCTATCAGGCTGAACCTGATATATTAGATAGTGAAATGAAAAAAACGGAACTTGACTCACGTAAAAGAAGACCTCTCGGCTCCGAATTCTTTGAAGGTAAATGGGGACTTCCTATTCTTTAATTCTGAATTAAATGTCTGAACCGCGATTAAACGGATTAGCGGATTACCTGAATAATGAAAATGAGTGAACCTACGCAGAGTATATGTTCAAGTTTCCAAAAATTCAGAATTCTGAATTCAGCATTCAGAATTTTTTTCCCTTTCATTCGTTATTGCAATTAATTGGTACAATTTTACTAATTTTGTTTTTCTTTTTTAGGTTGCTAATTCGGAGAAGAATAGATGATAAGGGAAATGCTCAAATCGAAAATACATCGTGCCAGAATAACAGAGTGCAATCTCTATTATGAAGGTAGTTTTACTATAGATCAGGATATATTGGATGCGGCTGACATTCTGCCTTACGAGAAAGTTAGCGTAGTTAATGTTAATAACGGTGAACGGTTCGAAACCTATGCAATTTCAGGTAAACGCGGAGGCAGAGAATTTTGCCTTAACGGTGCCGCCGCCCGCAAGGGTGCAGTAGGCGACGAAGTTATTATTATAAGCTATTGCCAGTTGAACGAGGAAGAACTAAAGGACTATGAACCGACAATTATTCTTATAAGTAAGGATAATTTTATTATAGAAAAATCGCACAAAACTGTAGCTGGAACAACGTTTAAGAATTAACAATTAACAATGAAGAATTATTTTTTACTGTCACCCTGAACTTGTTTCAGGGTCTTGTTTTTTAAGGGTGTAATTCTTGACTTGTTCTATAGTTATTTATAGAAATATTAAAATAAACCACAGGAAAAGAAATGAGCATTGCGATTGTAATATTATCCGCAGGCAAAGGCAAAAGAATGTTGAATCCCACGATGGCTAAAGTAATGTCATTGCTCGGAGGGAAGCCTCTAATCGGTCACGTTCTGGAGCAGGTGAAACCTCTTGCCCCCGAAAAAATCCTTGTAATCGTAGGACATCAGAAAGACAATGTAATTGATTATGTATCATCTCTAAATTTTTCCAATCTCTCTTTTGTCGAGCAGATGGAACAACTCGGCACAGGTCACGCCGTTGCACAGACAGAACAGGAATTATCAGAATATGAAAATGATGTTTTGATTTTATCAGGTGATGTGCCTTTGCTCAGTTCAGCTACAATTCTGAAATTTATTGAATCTCATTACGAAAACGATTCCGATTTATCTGTGCTTACAACCGAAACTGAAAACCCGACAGGTTATGGCAGAATCGTGAGAGACAGTGCGGGTGTATTCAAAAAAATCGTTGAAGAAAAAGATGCCACTGATAATGAAAAACTTGTAAAAGAAATTAATAGCGGTGTGTATTTAGTCAGATCTCAACTGCTTTTTTCAGCTTTGAAAAATGTGAAAAACAACAACGCATCGGGCGAGTACTATCTGACGGATATAATCGAAATTTTAAAAAATACAGGTGCTATTGTTAATGCTTTTTTGCTGGCAGAGTTCGAAGAGTTGCAGGGAATCAATTCTCCGGAGGACTTACTAAGAGCTGAAACCTTTTTTAAAAGTAATAAATAAATTTGGTTTTAAATTTGAGTTTCAAATAAAAAATTATGAATTATGAATTATTTTGAAACAAACATATTGACTAAGTCTTTGTCTCTTGACAGTACGTTATTAATCAACTTAGACATTGCAATCTTTTTTTCTGATGCAATTTCTAAATAATATTTTTGATTATTTTCATTCAGATAAACCGGTAATTCTATCTCATTTTCAGAGACATAAAATTTTCCTTTTTCTCCTTTTGAAAAATCATAGTGCTTTTTCATTTACCACCTTCTATCGAATTAAAAATATTTTCAATTCATTTTTTCTTTCTTACTTTATGAACTTTACAAACTTGATAAACTTTATAAACTCAATGAACAATTATTATCGGTTTTGTCTCAACTTTGTTTCCTGAAATCAATTGTAAAAAATAAATACCGGAAGTAAGAGAAGCTGTGCTGAACTGGTAACTTTGGCTCTCAAATTTAGTTTCGAAAACTAAACTTCCTACCTGATTGTAAACCCTAAGAAAAGCATTTTGCATTAGCTCATTTTTAGTTTGAATTGAGATTAGGTCTGAGTTTGGAGAAGATTTTATTTCAAAATTTTGCAGTTTTTGATTAGAGTTTTCTTCTACTCCGTAGGATCTTTCTTCACACTTACCTGTATAAGCATTCACCATTATTGAATATCCTCCGGTGTTGTTTGAGTTAAAGTCATAATATCTGCTTGCCCAGATTGGATAAGAATCATGAAAATAATAATTAGTTCCTATATTTTGTAAACTCATCATACTTAATTGTAAATAATCTGTTTGTGGTCCATTATATCTGCACTTTGAAGATAATTCATTTAAAGTATCAGAATCAATAATAAATTCTGTAATATTAATAGGAAAATAATATCGTGATGGATTTGAATTAAATGAAATAAGAGAATCA
>JBAYGQ010000166.1:0-6104 GCA_041666585.1 Bacteroidota bacterium | reverse complement strand
CTACAAAAACTTCGATTTTTCCTTATTTCGGAATAGGTGTGTCTGTTCTAGATTTTCTAAATTTAGTTCCCGAAACTGAAAAAGAATGGAAATATCATGAACATTCATCATGGGATATCGGGATATTACAACTAACCGGTATTAATTCATTTTCCGATTCTTCAATTTTTAAGACTGAAGGAAGTTCACCTGTGTTGACAGGATATATTTGTAAAATCGCAACCGCATCCGTAGCTTTGCCCTTGCTCGATTACAAATTGTATGCAGGTACTTCATTGCTCAATATCATTGTCTTAGGAAACGGCGAATGGGGTATTGGTGTTCTACCTTTACGTTTAGGCTACTGGCAGACAATTCTGCAGGACGAACTGACAACTGAACCGTTTATTGAATACAGTTACTATCCTTCTTCGATATTTCATATTGGTAACCGGGTAAATCTAAGGATTAGCGAGTGGATTAATTTTAGTTTTGTTTTAGGTTTTGTCAGCGGTTCTTCTTTGAATCCGAATCAAGTGAGTAAGGAATTGGTTGATATGATAGGCTTATCAAAGAATTTCTCAAGACCCTATATAGGAATTAGTATCGGACTTTGGGACAGAATCTTTTTCCCGGAGCATTTGCGGTATTTTAAAAAATAAATTAATTGAAAGCTAATTTAACAAAATTATAAAAAAGCTTAATTCAGGGAATAAACTATGAAACCGATAAATTTTATTTTAATACTTGCAATTTCAATAATTGCACTTTCATGTACACCGGACGAGTTCACTTTGAACAAAAAAACTCCCGGACAAATTGACGGTCTGATAATGACAAGTTTAGAAAGTGTTGACCAGTACGCCGATAATGCAATTATTCTGAACGAAAACGGGCTTGCGGCTATGCGCCGCTACGGTCTTACCCAGTTTATAGGTGATTTCACTGTTAAAATTCAGCAAGGTGAAGGCGTCAGGTTTTCAATCCGTTCCGCCTGCAATGAATACGACAATCATCCGGTCATTAATTTCGATTATACAACAAAAGGTTGCATCTTCAGCGGAACAGGCTTAAAAGAGTTTTTGGTGGACTCTGTGAAGGCTCTCAGAAACTCACCCTCAAGAATAAAAATTTACAATCTCGGTAAAAATATAACGGTTACTGTCAACTGTGATACAGTTTACAATACAAAAACGGAACTTCCTGCAACAGAGTTCATTATGGTTAAATCACTGAATAACTCCAGGATTCAATTAAGTGGAATAAGTTTCGAAGAATTCGAGGATAAGTAAACAAAAGGAAATCATTCTATCTTTTACTTAAAACTAATTTGTCTAATAATGCAGCTAACTGTTTTGCCGCTTCCCGTCTTTCGTATTTGTTGATTGCTTCAGTATCGGGTGCAAAAGTGCTATTACCTGTTTTCCAGTCTGAATAATATTTTTCTATAATTTCACAGGTTTTTTCAATATTGGTCTGATGTGCAATCATACCGCTTTTCGTTTCTTTGATTAAGTCTGCTATTGCGCTTTCTTCGGGAGCTATTGCTATAACAGGCTTTTTCACCCCGATATACTCATAAACTTTACCGGGAACAATTTCTTCGCTTTCTTTTGCCTCGTCAACAATCAGAAGTAACACATCGGATAAGAAAAGTTGTTTAATGCTCTCTTCGTGAGGCATATATGGTATGGATTCTATTGATTTTCTGAATGAAGTATTTTCTATCATTTCATGCACTTCTGCACCGAATCTACCGATAAATTTAATTATAAGTTCATTCGGGTCAATTTTATTTTGCGATATTAATTTTTCAATTGCTGTAAAAAAACTCAACGGATTGCGTCGTCCGTAAAGTGAGCCTGTATAAGTAACAGTAAATTTCTCATTTCTTTTTTGTTCGATAACAGGAAAATCAGAAGAATCAAAGCCGTTCGGTACATGATGAAATTTTTCTCTTTTAAGCAAAGGGTATTTGCCCATAGCATCCTTAATAATACCTTCCCATGCGCATTCTACGGCATCAGCCTCGGTAAAGACAGAGCGTTCCATACGAATATCAAATAAATCGGGTAAAAACCAGCGCTTTGCGGCAGAAAGAAAATTTCGCCATGGGTCGCGAAAACCCGCTACCCATGGTAGTCTCGGTTCACGTCGCTTTAAATTGCGTGCTATCAGTGAGCAAGTATAAGGTGGTGAGGAACTGTATATAGCATCAATCCGGTACTCTTTTTCAATTTCTTTTATTCCTTTTTTTGCAGTCAAAAGCCAGCCTACACGTGCATCTGGAATAAAAAAAGTAGCTCTTATAAATTCGCTGATTTTTTCCTTGAAAGTTAATTTTTGAGATTCTTTTTTCATCACATTAACATCTATGGGTGTACCGGCTTTCTTTCCGGTAAGAAATCGGTACAGGTCATAAGGCTCATAAATGGGTACACGCTTAACTATTGTTGATGCGGGGATATGGTCTAACAAAGATTCGTCTCTCGCCGGAAATTGACCGTTAGAGACCGTAAGAACGATAGGCTGCCATCCGAATTCTGGCAGATATTGAACATGTTTGAGAACTCTCTGTACTCCCGGACCACCCGAAGGAGGGAAATAATATGCTATAATAAGTAAATTTCTCATAATCCTTGTTTTTGTAGCTTCAAAACTATTAGTAGATTAACATCACTGCATAAATACAAAATTACAAATTTTGGAGGAATACTTTTGAACTAAGCGGAAAAGTGTAGTGAGTTTTGAAATAATTTACTCGAAAAACATAATTTTTTTTTAGATTGCATAAATTATTGTGCCACTCTTACGGAAAACTCCAAAATGAAAAGACCGACATGGGACCAGCTATACATAACAATGTGCTATTTAATCGGAATGCGAAGCCGCGATGAACATACCCATGTAGGCTCTGTTATTGTTGATGCCGATAATGTTCTTGTTTCAACCGGATACAATTCTCTTTCACGCGGTATTGAAACAGACGATGATAATAAGCGTCTTTCACGTGAGGGCGGCGAAAAATATTTCTGGGTCGAGCATGCCGAGCGTAATGCTATCTATAACGCCGCAAGAAGAGGAACCGTGCTGAAAGGTTGTAAAATCTATGTACCTTGGACTCCATGTGCCGACTGTGCAAGAGCAATTATTCAGACAGGCATTGCCGAAGTTGTTGTGCATCAGGACGGACAGGATTTCTACGATTCTCATACCGAAGGTAATTGGGTGGTGCACAATAAACGTACAATTGAAATGTTCCGTGAAGCCGGAGTTGAAGTCTATTTTGTTTCCGGACCTATTGTTACTCCTGAAATCTTCATGAACGGATTAATTCATGATACCGGAATTGTTGAACTCAACCCAAAACAATAAACTTTTCTGTTTGCATAACAAATTGCAATGTTATTTCCTGACACAGGATATAACCGCTGTCCGTAAGGCATAGCCTATCTTTGTCCGCTATCAGCAAACCTCTGTTTTTCAAATTAGTAATTAACGGATATAATTGAACCATTATATCAAGTCCGAATTTTTCATTTATTTTTCTGATTTCCAAACCTTCGGAGCGGAAGCCGAGCATAATCATTTCATTCAATATCTGTGTGTCTGTCAGCGTTTCCTCCGCTTCAACAGGGAGTTCATCTTTTTTCAGTAACTCAATATATTTATTTAAATCAGAATAATTCCAGCTTCTCTTACCTTCAACAAAACTATGAGCGGAAGGACCGAAACCTAAGTAATCGCCGCCTTTCCAGTACATCAGATTATGCAAACACTTATACCCGGGCTTGGCGAAATTTGAAATTTCATAATGTTCAAAGCCGTTATCGGACATCACTTTGCATAATATGTCATACAGTTCTGCTTCTGCATCTTCATCCATTCTTAAGATTTTACCGCTTTTCCAGTCCTGATACATCGGAGTATTTTCTTCATAAATTAAGCAATAGGCTGAAATATGTTTTACACCAAGTTCTATAGCTGTATTTAGAGTTTTTAGCCAGGATTCGGGACTTTGTCCGGGGATTCCCCATATTAAATCAATACTGATATTATCAAAATCTGTTTTGTTTGCAAGCTCACAGGCTTTGACTGCTTCATTGGCATTGTGTATCCTTCCCAGAAACTGCAATTCAGAATCATCGAATGACTGAACTCCGAAGCTAATTCTATTGATACCGGTTTCTTTATACTGCACAAGTTGCTCTAAGCTGACAGAATTTGGATTACATTCAATAGTAATTTCGGCAGAATTTTTTATAAAAAAGGTTTTATGCAGATTATCAAAAAGATTTTGCAAATCTATCGGTGGAAGAAGTGAAGGAGTGCCGCCTCCAATAAAGACTGAATCATATTGTGCAGAATTGAAAAGGGGCTGCTGCCCCTTTAAATTTATTTCTTTTGTTAATGATTCTAAGAAAACCGGTAAACCGGAAAACTGAGTTTGAGAATAGAAATCACAATAACGGCATTTCCTTTCGCAATACGGGAGATGCACATAAATTCCATTCATCTTATTACTTTTAAAATATTATCTTATAATCGTAAAAATTCTCGACCATCGAACTGATTTTATTTTGTCCACTAGCTGGAACAATGGTGCCCCTGTATCCCATGACCAGTAAACAATCATAGGTGTACCGACGACATTTTCAACAGGAACAAAGCCCCAGTATCTGCTGTCAAGGCTGTGGTCGCGGTTATCTCCCATACCGAAGCAATAATCTCTTGCAACAGTATAAGTATTTGTTTGTTTTCCGTCAATTACCACCTGAGTTCCGTTTGATGTAGCAGTGTGACCTTCACGGCTAATAAAGACAGTCCATTCAGCCAGATTTTCCGGAGTAAGCTGAATAACATCTCCCTTTTTAGGGATTCTGATTGGACCGTAATTGTCACGAGTAAAACCTCTACCATACGGAAAAGTCTGCCATTTATCGGCAGGAGTAACAGGCATAGTTTCATCATACATAGCATTAGTCGCCATAGGAACTTCTTTGCCGTTTACAATGAGTTTTTTGTCTTTGACTATAAGCGTATCTCCGCCGATAGCTACACATCGTTTAAGATAATACTGAAATTCGGCAGGCTCAATTTCATCTCGGTTTCCGGGAAAGATAAACACAATTACGTCACCTCGCTGAGGGTCTTTAATACCCGGAAATCGGTAAAACGGTAATGGTATATTAACAAAAGGAATTACCTGCGGAGTAGAAGGACCGTAAATAAATTTATTAACAAAAAGAAAATCACCTGTCATTACGGTTTTTTCCATTGAACCGGTCGGAACGACAAAAGAAGCAATTGCTAATCCGTTCAGAATTGTTACGACTATAATAGCGCCGACAATTGTTTTAGTCCATGACCAAACAGTCTCCTGAAAATTTTTAGGTTCAGGCTTTCTCTTTCTGGCGGATTTTAAATCTTTTTGGATTTTTGGTTTTTCTTGTGGTTTTGCCATTTTAATATATCTATTTATGAATAAAAAATTTCTTTATAAATGAAACCGGAATTAATCATCAATGCTCAGAACCGCAAGGAAAGCTTCCTGCGGAATTTGAACACTTCCTACTTGTTTCATACGTTTTTTGCCCTCTTTTTGTTTCTCCAAAAGTTTTCTTTTTCTGGAAATGTCGCCGCCATAGCATTTAGCGGTAACGTTCTTACGCATAGCTTTTACGTTTGTTCTTGAAATAATTTTTGCTCCTATTGCAGCTTGTATCGCAACCTCAAACATTTGACGTGGAATCAGCTCTTTTAGCTTAGAGCATAATTTCCTTCCCCAATCGAATGATTTATTTCTGTGTATGATAGATGAAAGTGCGTCAACGATTTCGCCGTTTAACATTATATCAAGTTTTACTAAATCTTCTGCTTTATAGTCTGTAAATTCATAATCAAGAGAAGCATATCCTTTCGATAAAGATTTTAACTTATCATAAAAATCAAACACAACTTCTGATAAGGGTAATTCAAATTGCAGGTCAACACGTATCTGCGACAGGTAAGTTTGATTTAGCACATTGCCCCGTCTGTCCATACAAAGTTTCAGAATGTTTCCTACATATTCATTAGGAGTAAGAATTGTCGCTCTAATATAAGGTTCCTGAATTTCCTTGATG
>JBAYGQ010000165.1:0-6104 GCA_041666585.1 Bacteroidota bacterium | reverse complement strand
TTGGAATAGTTTCTCCACAGGTGAAAAAATGTTTGGTACTTTTTTAATCAATCCCTCCACGGCATGGGCTTGCGGATACAATAGAGCCGTCTGTTTTACATCAGATGCGGGTGTTTCATGGGTCAATCGCAATTGCGGAATAGAAAACGGAAATCTCGATGATATTTGGTTCATTGCTCCCGACAACGGCTGGGTAGTCGGACAGGGAGTATATCATTTAGGACCCGATTATCAAAAAGTAACCAAAAGTTCGATTATTTTTAATTCCCTTTGTGTTCCGGCAATAGAACTGGATACTTTCTACTTGAAAAACTTTTCATTTTTTAATGTTATTAATGTAGTTGCCAGTCTATACGGCACTGATGTTGCCGACTTTGCACTTCAGGAACCTGCCTCGCCTAACTTCAATGTCAATGCCTGCGATTCTGCTAGAATTGTTGTTCGTTTTCAGCCAAAAACCTTAGGAATGAAAAATGCAAAATTAAAACTGACAATAAATTCTTCAATCGTTTCTTTCGAAATTGATTTAACCGGATACGGTGTCAGTTCAGCCGCCAGACCGATTGATACTCTACTTGTAATTGACACGGCTTATTGTTCTGTTCCCAAAATCGATTCCGTCTTATGGCGAACAACAAACTTCGACGAACAGATTCTTAGAATTACACGCTCTTATGGAAGCAATGATATTAATCCTCTGGGGATTTTTCCGATTACTATCCCTTTCCCCGAAGTTTACACAAAATTCTCTGCAGTCCGAACCGATACAGGGTGGGCTGAAACGCGATTCCGTGCAACACTTTCGCCTTGCAACTTAGATACTTTTATCACGGTAAGAGCCTATGGAATTTCTCCGATAATAAACTCAACCGGTAATAGAATTCTTAACCTTCTCTGTAAAAATGAACAACTGGATTTTATTCCGATTCTTAATACAGGAAATTCAGATTTAATAATTCCATCAGCTATTTTCAATCCTTCCGATTCAGGATTTTCTGTAATCGGCTTAACAAGCGGCAGAGCCTTTCCCGATACAATAAAACCTCAAAACGCAGATACTTTGATTGTAAAATTCGATCCGAACGGATACGGCTTGTTTACATCAAGGCTGTATGTTGCAAATAATGATTCTACCCTAATCCGCGGTAGAAAAAATCCGTATATTATACCATATACAGGCTTTATATCAAGTACCAATTTGGTTGTTACCGATTCGATTTTTGACTTCGGCGATGTATGTCTCGGAGACACAAGCTACGGAAAATTTACATTGACAAATTTTGGTGATTTATCTGCGAATATTCAAGTGCCGTTTTATACCAAAAAAAGTCTGAATTTAATTTTGCCTCCCCGTAACTTCCCTGTTGCACTCAGACAAAATGATTCATTAGTTTTTAATTTCAATTTCACTAGTAAATCTTTAGGTATTGTTTTCGATACAATTAAATTTGTTGCAACTCCCTGCAAGGATACCTTATTTGTATTAGTCCGTGCCAATTTTATTAAATCCGATGCTGTTATTTCACCCGTGTCAATTTCCGGAATCGTTCAAACTAATCAAACATTATCGCAGAAGGTAAAGATATATTCAACGGGTAATGACCCGTTAACTATTACAGACATTCAACTTGATCCGCAAAGAACAGACTGGAATTTTACTTTTACTCCTAATCTTCCTGTCGGAATCGCACCCGGCGATAGCCTTGAATTTAATTTTAATTTCTCTTCAAATGTAGATACTACATTGAAAAGCGATATAGTATTTTCTTTCGATGCAAAATGTTCTTTTGAAAGCAAAATATCTTCCGATATTATTAATCACAGTATCTGGATAACATTGTCAACAAATGCCATAGATTTCGGATTTAAAAAATGTGTCCCAAGTACTTTTTCCGATACTGTTGTTGTATATAACAACGGCTCAATTGCTGACACCTTAACAAGGATAGAGATTCTTCCGACAGGAATTTTTTCTCTCGGAACTCAGCCTAACCTCCCTATGGTTCTTTCCGCAGGAGATTCTGCAATATTCAAGGTAGATTTCAATCCTTTAACAAATGAAGGTGTCTTTAGTGCTAAAATGTATATCGGTTCCGTAAATCTTCGCAATACCGTTTTTGAGATACCGATAAATGCAGAATTCCGCAAAACAATTACTTCTATATCAGAAAATATAATAAATTTCGGAAATCTTGAACCTTGCGATTCCGTCAGGACAGATATTATTTCAATCAGAAACATCGGTACTCTTGCTGATTCGCTTTCTATCACTAAAGCGACAACTTCGCCTGATTTTGAAACTCAACCGAATGGGTACATCATTGTACCTCCCATGGACAGCACACAAGTAATAATAAGATATTTACCTTCTATTACTTCAGCAACCGGTGCGGTTTCCGAGCAAATCAGTTTCACGTCCGAAGTGTGTCCGAATCAGCTTATAGTAAACGTTTCCGCAAATATTATTCGCCCGATGCTCTCCTTTGAACCTAATACTATTAACTTCGGAAGCGTTTGGAAAGACGACAGTTCGACTTCTTTTATTAGAATTGAAAATGCAACTCCATATCCGAAAAAATTAGACAGTATCAGAATTTTACCCGATTCAGGTTTATTTACATATAAAATTAATTTACCGAGAGTTTTCGACAGCGGAGATACGCTGTTGTTCCCTGTAAGTTTTAAAGCATCTTCTGAAGGTACTTTTAACTCTGTTATGAGCCTTTTTGAATCATCGGTCTGCCGAGATACAACTGCTATCAATCTCTCTGCTTTTGTGCCTTTGGAAAGCTATTCGGCTTTAATTTACTTCGATAGTGTTAAAGCTAAACCTGCCGATAGTGTTACTTTTGATTTAACATTGAACACAAAACTCCCAAGAATCAAACCTTCCGAAGTACAATTCGAATTTTCATTTTTCCAACGGATTTTCAACCCTTCAGAAGTTCTTGTACGAAACGGAAATCAGTTTGACAGAGTCCCTTTTAATTATTCAAAAGGAAAAATTTCCGGCACAATTCCTTTGGCACTTGCTGAAAATATTTTTCAGAATGAAGGTGTAATTTTAAAAATCAAAGGAATGGCTTTTATAGCTTATCCCGATACAACTACAATTTATGTTGATAAATTCGAACCGGTTCTTACAAAAACTCTGACTATTGAAAAGAAAAACGGATTTTTCAAACTTATAGATTTTTGTCTCCCGCTGGGTAAATTCCGGATAGAATTAGCTCCCACAGTGAGTTTAAGCATAAAAAATGAAATAATAAGTGAAAGCAGTTTGGTTCTCGAAATATCAAGTACAGACAAAACTGAAATTAAATATAATGTTTTTAATGTTCTCGGAAAAGCAGAAAAATCCGGTAGAGAAGAAATCAGCAAGGGGACAAAACCATATTCAATAAATGTCTCTGATTTATCCTCCGGTGTTTACACAATTGTATTCTCAACAGGATACAGTACGGTAACGAATAGATTTGTAATATATAGGTAGAACCTTCTTCTATCCTTTTTTAATCAGACGTGCGGCAAAAGCACCGTCCATAAAATGTATATGTGGAAAAGTCTGCATAAAGCCGTTCCTGCATACATTGACAGGCAAATAATTTTCGGCTTTATCAACTTCAAATTCGGGATGATGCTCTAAAAATTTATTTACCGCTTCATAGTTTTCTTCAGGCTCAACAGAGCAGGTTGAATATAAAAGTGTCCCGTTAGGTTTCACAAATTTCGAAGCGTTTTCAAGAATCGCTTTTTGTGTAGGAAGCAGTCTGTCGAAATCCTCGCGTTCACGTTTCCATTTAATATCCGGTTTTTTTGATATTGTACCGGTTCCCGAGCAGGGTACGTCAACAAAAACAATATCATACCGCTCTTCCGATTCAAGAGTAGAAGCATCTGCGGCAAGAGTGCTGATGCAGGTCAGTCCTAATCTTTCAGCCTGCTTTTCAATAAATTCTAATTTTGATTTGTATTTATCAACTGCAACAATTTTACCGTTATTTTTCATCAATTCTGCAAGGAAAAATGACTTTCCTCCGGGCGCAGAGCATAGGTCAATAATACTGTCCCCTTCCTTAGGAGCGGCAAGCAGAGCGGCTAAGGAAGCACTTGTATCCTGAACGGTTATCCACCCGTTTTTATAAATATCCAAACTTGCTACATTAAGTCTGGGTGTTTTCAGAACAATGGATTGCTTCAATAATAGGGATTGAAAAAATGGCAGTTCCGCTTTATTCAGTTCGTCAATCACAGCATCAGGTGTAGCTTTCAGTCCGTTTACGCGAACAGGTATAAAAGGTTTGCGGTTATTTGCAGAAAGCAAACTTTCAGTTTCAGTTTCGCCGAAATGTTCAACCCACTTTTTTACCATCCAGCGCGGATGAGAATACATTATAGCCAGATAATAGGCAGGGTCTTCTGTTTTATCGGGATATCGTACTTCGGATAAGTTGCGTGTAATAGTACGCAACACCGCATTTACTATATTGGCTGTTTTTTCACCCTGAATATTTTTAACAAATTCGACAGATTCATTTATCGCTGCATAAGTAGGAATCTTATTCAAAAACATAATCTGATACAAAGCAACACGAAGAGCATTTTTCACTATATTAAGACATTTCAGATAATCACCGTGATAAAAACCGGTAAGAACCCAATCCAATTTCCATCTCCAGCGTACCACGCCGTTCACAAGTTCTGTTAACAAAGATTTGTCCAACTGGCTCAGATAATCTTCCTTTAATTCCCTTTCTAGAAGCTTATCAAGATAAGCATCACTCCGCTCGAATCTACTTAAAATTCTGATTGCAACGGAACGCACTCCACTAAATTTATCATCTTGTTCGTTAATAGGAGTAAAATTTTCTTCGTTCATAATATATTTTTTTTTAAATTAAGAAAAGTCAGAGTTACAAAAATATAATACGAGTAAGACAGTGAGAATATTGTTAAAAATCCTTGGTAGTCTGTTTTTATTAATATTATTACAGACATTTGAGCTATCGGCACAAAGAAATTATTCCAATCCCTTGGAACCTCAAAAGCCCGAACTAAAGCGGGAATGGGGCTTTTTCCTTGGCTTGGGAGGTGTAAAACAAAGCGGTACATTCCTAACTTCAAATTGTAATTGTGAATTTTCCGACGGCGGAGGTTTCGATTTGATTCTGGGAGGACTATTCGAGCAGGAAGTATTTTATGGCTTAAGGGCGGGAATCGGCGCAGGCTTTAATTTAAAAACTCTAAATGCCTCTTATCGTGAACGGGAAAATGTTAATCTTACTTCCCAGACAACCGGAAAATCAGAAAATGTACCGATATGGTTCAGGCATCAGGCAGATGCAAGCTTCTTTTATCTACCTGTTTTACCCTATTTAAAATGGACTCCTGCTGAAATTATATTTCTAAAAGCGGGTTTGAATTTTTCTTTTTTATTAACATCGTCAATCAAACACGTAAAAGAATTACAGGACGAAACCGCAAATCTAAGCACAGGAGAAGTTGTTTCTGTATTTATTGACGGAGATAATCCTAAGTCTAAAGTAATTGAAGACGGACCATTCCCGGGTACAAAATCTTTCTTTATGGCTTTTGAACCTGCAGTCGGATTCAATTTCAGAACAGGAAAAAAATCGTTTTTCAGTACTGAGCTTCAATACAGTATGCCCTTAACCAATGTTACGGAAAAAGGAGATAATTTCAGATTCAGTACTTTCAGATTTATTGCTGAGTTAAGATTCGACATTACTCCTGTACCGGAGTAACATCTTCTGTTTTGTTCCTTTGCAAAGCCCTGATTCTGTCGAGTACGGGAGGATGTGAGTAATTCAGAAAAACATAAACCGGATGCGGTGTAAGATTTGAAAGATTATTCTGCGACAACTTTTTCAATGCCGAAATCATACTGTTTTTATTATAAGTATCCGCCGCAAATTTATCCGCCTGATATTCATTTTTTCTTGATAAAATATTAAGAAAAACAGATAAAATCATTTCAACGGGTGAATACAGCAATCCGAAGAAAATCAATCCCGCATAAATGTGCATCTGCTCCATATAAAAAGCGTCATACAATCCCTTTTGCGTTAGAAACAAAGACAATA
>JBAYGQ010000164.1:0-6106 GCA_041666585.1 Bacteroidota bacterium | reverse complement strand
CGTTCTTGCTATTGCACCGAGATTGTGCGGGTCTGTGATTTCATCTAAGGCTATTAATATTGGATTTTTGTTTACGGAAAAAGCAAAATCAATCATCTGTTTAATATCGAAAGACTCAATTTCGTTTATTAATGCTATTATTCCTTGCGTCTTTGCACCTTCGGGACAATGCTCACGCTCTAGATGCCTGAATTTTCCTTTATCTAATGTAACGCAGGGGACTCCCGCTTTTTTTGCAAGTGTATAAATTTTTCTGGTGAAATCATCTGGTACCCCAAAGCTTAAATAGACCTTTTCAACCGGTTGTTCAGCCACCAGAGCTTCAGTAATAGCATTCTTTCCGAAAATGTAATAATTTTTTTCTCTCATAATTTTCTTAATTTTGAAGATAAAAATATCTGATTAATTTTATTTAAAGATTTAATATTAATCAGTAAGTCTTTTGTTAGTGTCGGTATAGTATAATTTATAATCATTAAAAACGTTAATGACATTTTGTTTGGAATAAGGACGGATAAAGTTTTGGAAAATTACGATAATTTTATTGATGAAAAAGAACTTAACGGATTAATTGAAAATTCAGCCGATAAATCACGAATAGAAATACAATCAATTCTTCGGAAAGCTCTCGAATTGCAAGGACTCGATTTATATGAAATAGCCTGCCTTCTGAATGTAAAAGACAAAGAACTTTTGCAGGAATTAAACAATACCGCATTAAAAGTAAAACAGGAAATCTACGGCAACAGACTTGTACTTTTTGCACCCTTATATGTATCGAATTATTGCTCGAACAACTGCCTTTATTGCGGATTCAGGGCTGATAACAAAGAAATCCCCAGAATTACTCTATCTATTGACCAAATCAAAGAAGAAACCCTATCTCTGCTTCGTCAAGGACACAAGCGTGTATTAATGTTGATGGGAGAACATCATAAAAACTGCACACTTGACTTTTTCCTTGAAGCAATCGAGGCGGTGTATAGTGTACGGGACGAGAAAAACAGCTATATACGAAGAATTAATGTTGAAATTGCACCTCTTAACAATGAGGAATTTGCGAAATTCAAAAATGTTAAAATAGGCACTTATACTGTCTTTCAGGAAACGTATCATCAGTCAACTTATAAAAAGATGCATCCAACCGGAGTTAAATCCGACTTCTTTTGGCGTCTTTTTACAATGGACAGAGCACTCGAAAACGGTATGCACGATGTAGGTATCGGAACATTATTCGGGCTTTACGATTACCGCTTTGAAGTACTTGCAATGATAAAACACGCAAAACATCTTGACAACAAATACAAGGTAGGACCGCACACAATCTCTATTCCCAGAATACAGGCGGCAAAGAACGCACCAATTTCTAATGACATTCCCTACAAAGTATCGGACGAAGATTTTAAGAAATTGGTTGCTGTTATTCGTTGTGCTGTTCCTTATACGGGAATGATACTTTCCACACGTGAATCAGCCGAACTTCGCTCAGAGTTATTCAATCTGGGTGTTTCGCAAATCAGCGCCGGCTCCAGAACCACTCCCGGAGGTTACAAACAGGCTTTCGGCGATGATATTGAAGCGGGACAGTTCAATCTGAATGACTGCCGTACTTCGGGTGAAGTAATCAAAGATGTAATCGAGAAAGGCTTTGTACCTTCGTTCTGCACTGCTTGTTACAGACTCGGACGTGTCGGGGAAGATTTTATGGACCAGGCAAAACCCGGGTTAATCAAGCTATTCTGCCAGCCAAACGCTCTTACTACTCTAAAAGAGTATTTAATTGATTATGCTGATGAAGAAACGCAAAAACTTGGAAATGAACTGATTAAGAAAGAATTAGAAACAATCCCTATCGAAAAAGTTAAACAGAAAACATTAGATTCACTCAACAGGATAAAAGCCGGAGAGCGGGATTTATACTTGTAATCAGTTTGTAAAGTTCATAAAGTTTGTAAAGTTCATAAAGTTTGTAAAGTTTATAAAGTTTGTAAAGTTTGTAAAGTTTATAAAGTTTGTAAAGTTTGTAAAGTTTGTAAAGTTTGTAAAGTTTTTAAGATTTTTAAAGTTCATTTTTTCCCCTCGTTCAAATAATGTTGGAGCAATTCCTTTGATTCAGCGTATCACTATTTTGAATAAAATATTGCTTTCTATGTAACAAAATCCGATTTGCATTGTTATTGCATAAAACAGATCTAACACCGAGATAAATCCTTTTTATATATATTCGAGGTTAAAATGAAGAAGTTCCTATTCATTATTTCGGTATTTCTGGTATTTGCAGGCACTTTAATTCCTTCGAATGCTCAACAGCAAAAGCAAAATAACAATTTAACAATCAATGATTTCAAAGAGAAAACCCCTGAATTGCTCAGTACTTCAAATGCCGGGAATGAGTTCTGGCTGACTTTTTTACCATGCTATGAACAGTCCGGTGCTTCAGGTGTATCACTTAAGATTTACGTATCATCGGCGGTTCAAACTTATGTAACTATGGAAATCCCAGGTAAAGGCGTTACTCAGCAGAAAAACGTTTTACCAAATGAAATTACAGAATTTACAATTAACCCTACTTTTGGACAAGTTTACAGAAAACTAAATACAGAAGCTCCTGCGGCTGACAACATATCGGTATATGCCGGTGTCCATGTTTTTTCAAACGACCCTATTATTGTTTATGCTGTTACCCGTTTCCCTTCAATCAGCGAAAGTTATCTTGCAATTCCGGTTTCATCATTAGGCAAAGAGTATATTGTCTCTTCCTGGGCTGATATCGGTGATAACGGCGCATCACAAGGGCAGTATTTCCCTTCCTATACAGCCTGTGTTGCCGCATATGACCAAACTATCGTAAGGTTTACTTTAGGGGGAACAGCCACAACCAGAACTGCCGGAGGTATGAAACCCGGAGAAACACAGTCAATTTCTATGAATAAAGGTGATGTATATTTGAGAGCAAGTTCTGGTTCGCTTTCCGATTTATCCGGAAGTAAATGGCGCTCGTCTAAACCAATATCTGTAATTTCAGGTTCTTATGGTTCCTACGTCCCGGAAAGTGCCTGCTGTTTGAATTTTATGACCGAAATGGAAATCCCGACACATCTGTGGGGAAAAGAGTACCACTGCACTCCTATTGCCGGCAGACTTAAAAACTCGTTTGTTAAGATTTTTGCAAAGGATGCGAATACAAAGGTCTATCGTAACGGGATTTTGGTAGCTACTTTAGAAAGTACCAGAGGTCTCGAAGCCGAAAGCTGGCTAAGAATGAGAGCAGACGCCGGAACAGGTAAGCCCGTAGTGTTTTCTGCCGATAAACCGATTAGTGTTACCCAGTACAATACAGGGCAGGATGACGACGGCATTGACAGCAAGCCTTTTCAGATTAATCTGACACCTATTGAAGAGTACTTGAATGAAATTACTTTCAACACACCCGGTACAACAGGTAGTATGGACTTTACAAATAACTGGATTAACATAATATATCAGGTAAAAGATGACGGTTTAATACCCGATGACCTCGAGTTTGCTCAGGTAGAGAACGGAAATTTTGTATGGCAAAAGCTTTCTGCAATCTCTTCTGCACCCGGCATGCAGTTTACATCTACCCTAAACGGTAAAAAATACGCAAGTAAGCAGTTGAAGCTACCTGCCGACGGTGTTTATAAAATGAAAGCCGACAGCAGTTTCGGAGTTTACGCCTACGGTTTCAATAATTTCGAATCCTACGGACATCCTGCAGGAGTCGGTTTAAAGCTGTTAAGCATACCCGATACTTTGCCGCCCGACCCGCAATGGAGTGTATCTTGCGACGGTTCTGTCAGAGGTAAAAATGGAGAAGCCGAAGCTACTGTTGAAGACATGCCAAGAAATGATACTAGGTCAAATATGGCTTCAATCTACTTTGACAGCGGATTAAGCTATAATTACCGTTTTACATATAAAAGTTTTATACCCGGTGAAGACTCAATAATTACATGGAGAGCCTGGGTTAATGATATAAAAAAAGATGCAAAGATAGTATTAACTTTTACAGACAGAGCCGGAAATGATACAACTATCACAATTGAATATTTTGCAAGGAATTTTGACATTAAGCCCGATATTGATTTCGGACAAATAGAAAACGGTGATTCTGTAACTAAAGAAATTTGGATTTACAACCGCTCTACATCCAGCTCATTTTCGATTAGCGGATTTATTTTTAAGTACAAATCTGCAAATTTTCAGATTTTGGATTTGACCTTACCATTCATAATTCAAAAAGAAGATTCCATCAAATGCAGAATACAATTTAAAGCTACTACTTTTGGAGATATGATAGATTCAATAGGAGTTTTAGATAGTTGTGATGTTACTTATAATGCAGAATTGAAGGCAAAAGTAATTGAAAATGTAATCGGGGTTGATGATACTAATCCGAATATGAAACAAGAAAAAATCCGGAATTTCAGAGTGTATCCCAATCCGTTCGAAAGCGGCACTACATTTAGCTTTGATTCCGATTTATCAGGTAACTCAATTGATATTGAAATCTTTGATATTCTGGGAAGCAAAATCACAACCATAAACAACATTATTTCTGAAGGAGAAAACCGCATCAACTGGAATGGTAGAGACCGCTCAGGCAGTAAGCTGAAAAGCGGTGTGTATTTTGCAAGACTAAAAAACGAAACTGTTTATTCGCAGTTAAGTTTGATGATTTTTATACAGTGAGTTTATAAAGTTCATAAAGTTTGTAAAGTTTATAAAGTGAAAATAAGGATAAGATAAAAATGAAAAAAAATCTATTCATTATTTCGTTAGTACTGACATTAGTAATAGTACCTTTGCAAGCTCAGGTGCCGGGTTCGACCGACACAAGTAAAAAGGTAGTGCATAAAAATAAGACAGCAATTTTTCTGCCTAAAGATACTTTGCCGCCTGACCCACAATGTTATCTCTGTTGTTGCGGACATGTCCATTCAAATCAAAGAACGTCTGATCTTATTTATGTTGAGGATATGCCAAGAGATGCTTCAAGGTCAAAACTATCACAGATTGTATTTAATACTAAAGAGAGCTATAATTTTCAATTTACATACAAAGATTTCTATCCAGGTGTATCTTATAGGACTACCTGGGATGGATGGGTTGTGGATAAAAATAAAAAAGCAAAAGCTGTTATTACTTTTTCTGATATGAGTGGAAACGACACAACATTAGTTTTAGAATTTAAGCCGAAAGTATTTGCAATCAGGCCTAATTTGGATTTCGGACACCTACCAATAGGCGAAAGTAAGGATTTAAAAACATGGTTAGTAAATCTTTCTGATGGATTTGATTCTGTAAAGGTTGATTCATTAAGATTGAAATTACAGAACCAAGGATTTGAATTGCTTAATATTAACACAAAATTGATAATTCCAAATAAGGATTCCTTTCAAATAACTATACGTTTTATTGCTACTGAAATCGGCGAATTTATAGATTCCATCGGTAGCGGTGATAGTTGTATCTTTTCGTATAAAACAGAAATGAAGGCTAAAGTCGGGTACGCCAGAATTAATGTAACACAATTCGATTTCGCAAAGGTCCCTGTAAATACTTCTGCATGGGGAGCTATTGAGATAAAAAATAACGGAACTGTGGAACTTGTTATTACAGGCTATACAGAACCTAAGAATTCTGTTTTTTCACATGATTTGCCTTCAATTACACCAGCTAAACCTTTAACTTTGGCTCCGGGTCAATTATATCAGTATATGGTCAATTTTAGGCCTACCGATGAAATGCGATATACAGACTCTATGTTCTTTATAAGTAACACAGAAAAAGTACCCGAACCGGACAGCATAGGAGAACTGTTTGGAAATAGTATAATGTCAGATTTAGTTACAAACTCTTACGACTGGGGACAGCAAATTATCAGCACTCCTGAAAAACCTGCAGGACCTTATGACGCAAAAGATTCCGTTATTTTGTTAACCAACTACGGCTCAATGCCTGTAACAATAAGAAAAATTATTAGAAAGACTGACACATTAGGTAATGCATTTTTGTTCAATAGCGCCTCATTAACCGGAGTATCTATACCCGATTCAAGCCGTATATACGTACCTGTTCGTTT
>JBAYGQ010000163.1:0-6117 GCA_041666585.1 Bacteroidota bacterium | reverse complement strand
TTCGCAATGTACTGGACGGCAAGTAAGCCGTATTCAATTTTTTTTGATAATTTAATCATGTTTTTCCTTTGCATTATTTTGCTACAGATAGAACGTATTGAAAATACGACTATTGTAATCGTATTTTAAAAAATTAAATCAGGAAGAAGCAAAAAGAAATTTGTCAGAGTTAATTTATTACAATAAACGATTTAACGATATATTCGTTCAAAGCTCATTCATTTTTCAGCAATATATTAGATTTTATTAAAGAAAATTATTTTTCAGTTTATTAATCGGAAAATTTTTGATAAGTTGAAAAACTGTATTGTACAATGAAAAATATTGGAGAAAAAATGAAGAGATTTATTGTTTACTTATTATGTACATTATTTATCGTATCTACAGCCACAGCACAGAGACCGAAACGCGATAAAGGTGAGTTTATTGATTCCAAAAATGATTTTTGGGAAAATATTGTTAAAAAATCCAACGACTTTGCAAAAAGAAAAAAAGATAAAGATGCAAAAAGCTATAAACTTGATTTCTCAGGTTATGATTTGCCTAAATCTACAAATGAATTTACCCAGTTCAAGCACAATCCTCCTATTTCTCAGGGTTGGACAGGTACTTGCTGGTGTTTCTCATCAACATCGTATTTTGAATCCGAAATCCAAAGACTGAGTAAAGTTGAAATAAAGCTTTCTGAAATCTTCACTGTATATTGGGAATACGTTGAGAAAGCCCGCAGATTCGTCCGCGAAAGAGGAAATTCTGAAATCGGTGAGGGTTCACAGGGAAATGCAGTTATTCGAATTTGGAAACAATACGGCTGTATGCCTGCCAATGCCTATACAGGTCTTCTTCCGGGACAGGAATTCCACGACCATCGTGCAATGTTCACAGAAATTGATGAATATCTGAAATATGTTAAAAAGAACCATGCATGGAATGAAAATGAAGTATTAGAAACGGTTAAAAGCATAATGAATGAATATATCGGGGCACCTCCGCAAAAATTTACTGTTGACGGTGTTGAAATGACACCCCAGGAGTATCTAAAAAATGTTACTAAGCTTAATCTCAATGACTATGTTGATATTATGTCTCTTCTGGAAAAACCATACTGGGCACAAACTGAATACGAAGTACCGGATAATTGGTGGAAGAGCAAGGTTTATTATAATGTACCCCTCGATGATTACATGAAAGCTTTAAAAAATGCTGTAAAAAACGGTTATTCTATGGCTATCGGCGGTGATGTATCAGAAGCGGGTTATGTCTCAACAGTTCAGGCGGCTGTGGTACCGACATTCGATATACCTTCGGAATACATTGATGAAAACGCACGCCAGTTCAGATTCAGTAACCATTCCACTACCGATGACCACGGTATCCATATTGTAGGTTACAAAGAGAAAGACGGAAAATTCTGGTTTCTTATTAAGGATTCTGGAAGCGGTTCAAGAGTCGGAACAAATAAAGGGTATTACTTCTATCATGAGGACTACATTAAACTAAAGATGATGAGCTTTCTCGTGCATCGTTCAGCAGTAGAGGATTTATTGAAGAAATTCTGATTTAAATAGATAATGTACAACTTCGAACTTTCGTAATTGTCAAAGTTGATAATTGGAGTTTAATCAAAATTATAAAACACAATTATCGTCGTAATTTAATAATTTTTTAAAAAAAGGGAAAAGCAAATGAATTCCATTCTTATTACTCCAAGAAATGCACAAGAGTTTCAGCTTATTGCCGATATTTTTTCTAAAATGAAAATCAAAACAAAGGTTTTATCATTTGAAGAAAAAGAGGATATCGGTATGATTGAATTGATGAAACAGAGTAACAGGAATAAAAAAGTTACGCGTGAATCAATAATGAAAAAGCTTAGGAAATAAAATGATTGTTGAATTTCTATCTCAGTTTGGCAGAGACTTGGATAATATTGATGATAAAAAAATCAAATCCAAAATCGTTGATGTCATAGAGAAATTCGAATCTGCAAAGATACTTCCTGATATTAAAAATATTAAAAAATTGACCGGTTATAGAAATGCTTATAGATTTAAACTTGGAGATTATAGAATTGGTTTTTTCTATGCAAATGGAAAAGTTGAATTTGCAAGAATGATTCATAGAAAAGACATTTATAAACTGTTTCCTTAATTGAGAAGTCTTACTATTTCTATGTCAAATAATCTTTAGCATTTATAATTTTAATTCGTATCATTACAATACAATTCCCCTTCCCAGCGACCCATAACTGCAGAAGCAAGACAATTACCTATAAGGTTTGTACTTGTTCGAGCCATATCCATTATTTCGTCCACCCCCAAAATAACAGCAACACCTTCCAGAGGTAAGCCAAAAGACAATAGGGTTCCTGAAAGAATAACAAGTGATGCCCGCGGAACAGCAGCTATTCCTTTGGTAGTCAGCATTAATACAAGCATCATCAGAATCTGTTTCTCAATCGGCATTGCCACACCCGCCGCCTGTGCTACAAATACCGAAGCAATTGCAAGATATAGTGTAGAACCGTCCAAATTGAAAGAGTATCCAGTCGGTAAAACGAAAGATACAATTCTTCTGGGAACACCGAATTCTACCATATTTTCTAAAGCCAGAGGCAAAGCAGCATCTGATGAAGTTGTAGAAAATGCTATTAGCGCGGGTTCTTTTACATATCGAATAAATCGTCTAATCGGAATTTTGAAGAGATATAAAATGGGCACGAATGCAATTAAATAAAATACAAATAAAGCCCCATATAAAGTCAGAACAAGTTTTCCGAGATTTACAAGCACTCCCATACCGCTATGCCCTACCGTAACAGCCATTGCCGCACCAATACCGATAGGTGCGAATTTCATTACAAGACCAGTAAACTTGAACATCACTTCCGAAAGCCCTTCGCAGAAATTCAGAATTGTGTCTTTAGGTTTTCCTTTTACTTGTGTAAGTGCAACGGCAAAAAGAATAGCAAAAAACACAACTTGCAGAACATCGTTATTCGCGGCGGCTTCAATAAAACTTTTAGGAACTATATGTTCTACCATTGACTGCACTGTTATCGGTTGCGGTGCAATCTGAGTAGTTTGGGAATGAAGCGGTAAAATTACACCGACTCCCGGTTGCACTAAATTAACTGCAACTAATCCGATTATTAAAGCAATTGTTGTAACAATTTCGAAATAGAAAATTGATTTTAAGGCAAGCCTTCCAACAGCTTTCAGATTGTCGCTATGACCTGCTATTCCGACTACCAAAGTTCCGAACAAAAGAGGAACTATGATGGCTTTAATCATTCTGAGAAAGATATTTGAAAGCAGTTTCAGGTTCTGGGAAATTTCGGGAAAAAACGCACCTATTGCTACTCCGCAAGCCATAGATATCAGTATCCATTGTGTCAGGCTAATTTTACGAACAATTTTCCACATATTAAATTTTATTTTTGATTTTGCACAAACAAAAGTTTCAATTTACATAATTAGAATGAAAGAAATTGAAATCATGCCCGAAAATACTTTAAAATTTCTTTTGATAGCAATTAGTTTTTTTTGCTTACTAAAAGAATTTCTTTAATTTTGATGTTCGTTAATGTTCTTTTTTATTTTGAACAAATTTATTTTATAAGGAGAAGTTATGAAAGTATTAGTATCTGACGGAATCGAAAAAATCGGTGCAGACATGCTTAAAAACGCCGGCTTAGAAGTTTTTGATTTAAAATTTACACCTGAAGAACTTCTGAAGCACATTGCAGAATACGATGCTATTATTGTACGCTCGGCAACAAAAGTAACCAAAGAAGTTATTGATGCGGGAAACCTGAAAGTTATTGCTCGCGGCGGGGTTGGCTTAGATAACATTGACACTGCTTATGCAAAAGAAAAAGGAATTCCGGTATTGAATACTCCTGGTGCCTCTTCGATTTCAGTTGCAGAGCTTGCAATCGGTCATATGTTTGCCGTTTGTCGTTTCCTTAACCTGAGCAACACAGAAATGCGTCAGGGTAAGTGGCCCAAAAAAGAATACGCAAAAGGTATCGAACTAACCGGAAAAACATTAGGTTTGCTCGGATTGGGAAACATTGGCAAAGAAGTAGCAAAACGTGCATTAGGACTCGGTATGAAAGTTATTGCTTTTGACCCGTTTGTAACTTCTACCAACCTAAATGTTAATTTGATAGCTAAAGATGATGTTGTTACTAATTCAGACTTTATTTCATTGCACTTGCCTTTTATCAAAGCAGAAGGTCCTACTTTGACAGCAAAAGAGTTTGCAAAAATGAAAAAAGGTGTGATTATTATCAATTGTGCAAGAGGCGGAGTTGTCTCCGAAAAGGATTTATTAGAAGCTTTAAACAACGGACAAGTCGGTGCTGCGGGTATTGATGTATTCGAAAATGAACCTTTTTTAGATGCACAAAAAGAATTAATTGCTCATCCCAGAGTATCGGTTACACCGCATATAGGTGCATCCACTAACGAAGCACAGGACAGAGTAGGTGCGGAAATTGCACAAAAAGTTATTGACGGTCTAAAGAAGTAGGAAAAATGGGAACTCGCAGAAAATTCTGTTCCGAAATAGCATTAGGTTCACTCGGAGTTTTGGCGATTGCCGGAACATCGAGTGTTCCTGTTTTTGCTCAAAACGGAAAAAATAACAGCAATTCTAAATTTTCCGCTCCGTTGGTATTATCTACCTGGAGCCATGGAATTCCGGCAAATGATGTCGCCTTAAAAATTTTGAAAGAAAATGGAAAAGCTTTGGATGCTGTCGAGCAGGGTGTTCGCATACCCGAAGCCGACCCCGAAGTAACAAGCGTAGGTTACGGAGGTTTTCCGGACAGAGACGGCAACGTAACGCTTGACGCCTGTATTATGGACGAGAAAGCAAACTGCGGCTCTGTTGCTTGTTTACAAAATATAATGCATCCGATTTCAGTTGCACGTAAAGTCATGGAAACAACTCCTCATATCTTGCTTGTGGGTGAGGGTGCACAACAATTTGCATTAGATAACGGTTTCAAAAAAGAGAATTTATTGACCGAAAAAGCAAAAGAAGCATGGCAGAAATGGCTGAAAGATTCAAATTATAAACCTGTGAACTTTGATAATCACGATACAATCGGAATGGTTGCACTCGATATGCAGGGTAACCTTTCCGGAGCATGTACTACAAGCGGACTTGCCTGGAAGTATCACGGCAGAGTCGGTGATTCACCTATAATCGGTGCCGGACTTTATGTTGACAATGAGATAGGTGCCGCTTGTGCTACGGGAAAAGGTGAAGCGGTCATCAAAATTGCAGGAAGTTTTCTCATAGTTGAACTTATGCGTCAGGGCAAGTCCCCTCAGGACGCATGCGAGATTGCGATGAAAAGACTGATAAGTAAGAATTCCGATTACAAAACATTTCAGATAGGTTTTCTTGCAATAAATAAAGAGGCAGAATTCGGTGCTTACGGCTTACAGAAAGGTTTTCAGTATGCTTTAGGCACTAAGGAAATAAATAAATTGTATGATTCTGATTATTTTTTGAAATAGAATTTGATAATTGAAAGGTAAATTATGGCAGTATTCAGACCGTTCAGGGCATTCAGACCGACTCAGGAAACAGCATCGGAAGTAGCATCCAAACCTTATGATGTTTTAAATTCGAACGAAGCAAGAGAAGAAGTAAAAGGTCATCCTCATTCTTTCCTTCATGTAGGCAAACCTGAAATAGACTTAGATCCATCCATAGACTTGCACGACCCAAAGGTTTATCAAAAAGGTAGAGAAAATCTGATGAAATTAATTAGCGACGGTGTCCTTTTTCAAGATACTGATAATTGTTTCTATCTTTATGCTCAGACTATGAAAAACCGTACCCAATATGGTCTTGTGGGATGTGCATCAGTCGATGATTATTGGAAAGATGTAATTAAGAAGCATGAGAAAACACGAAAGGACAAAGAAGAAGACAGGTGTAATCATGTTCGGGTAACAAATGCCCACTCAGGTCCTATCTTTCTGACATATAGAGATGAAGAAGAAATTAATGATATAGTTGATAAAATTAAAATTGAAAATCCGGTTTACGACTTTGTAGCCCAAGACGACATACGCCATCAAGGTTGGGTTATTA
>JBAYGQ010000162.1:0-6119 GCA_041666585.1 Bacteroidota bacterium | reverse complement strand
ATATTGAAGGTCTCGGCGAAAAGGTAGTCGAGCAGTTTGTTGCTTTGGGCTATCTGAAAAATGTATCCGATATTTATAATTTGAATACATATCGGGATGAAATAAAAAAACTTGACAGATGGGGCGCAAAAAGCACAGATAATTTGATTGCCGCAATTGAGAAAAGTAAAGAGCAATCTTTTAACCGCGTCCTTTTTGCCTTAGGGATTAGATTTATCGGGGAAGGGGCGGCTAAAATTCTTGCTACACATTTCAAAAATATTGATGCTCTTGAAAATGCCAAAAAAGATGATTTACTCTCGGTTTTTGAAATAGGTGAGAAGATGGCTGAATCAGTCATAGAGTTTTTCGCAAATCCGAAGCAGATAGAAATTGTAAAAAAATTAAAAGAAGCGGGATTGCAATTCGAGCAAAAATTTTCTGATTCTGTAAAAGAACAAAAACTATCAGGAAAAACTTTTGTTCTTACCGGTGAGTTGTCATCAATGCCGCGAAATCTTGCAAAAGCCCGTATTGAAGCACTTGGAGGTAAAGTGACAGGTTCTGTCAGCAAAAATACAAGTTATCTTGTAGCCGGAGAAAATCCCGGTTCAAAATTTTCAAATGCACAAAATCTAAATGTACTTATTCTCAATGAACAAGAATTTATAAACCTTTTGGAATCGAAAAGTGAAAATTAAAAAAATATTCTCAGTTCAGAATTTTTTTAATTCTTCCACATCATCAAAGTGAATTTTTTGGGTGCCGATTATTTGGTAAGTTTCATGTCCTTTTCCGGCAACAAGAATTATGTCTCCTTCTTTAGAATTGTTAACGGCATATTTGATAGCTTCCTCTCTTTTCGAGATAATTACTGTTTTCTGTTTATCCTTTTTGAATACGCCGTGATAGATTTGCTCGATTATTTTTTCAGCATCTTCTGTACGGGGATTATCGTCTGTAATTATTACGAAGTCGGCAATTGTAGCCGCTATTTTACCCATCAGCGGACGTTTACTTTTGTCTCTATCGCCACCACAACCAAAAACACAGAATAGTTTGCCGGATTTTGGGACAGATTGTTGTAAAATTTCACGGCATGTGAGTAATACTTTTTCGAGTGCATCAGGTGTATGAGCGTAATCAACAATTGCAACCGCTTCGTTTTTCAGAGTTACCTTTTGCATCCTTCCCGGGGCACCCGGAGCTGAACCTAAAGCCAATTTGATATTCTTTTTGTCGATACCCAGCAGTAAGCATAAACTTGCTGAAAAAGATACATTGTCTATATTGAATCTTCCGGGTAGTGGAGTATTAATTTTTATCGGAGTTCTGAATAATTTTGAATGCAATTCAAAACTGCTGAAATTCAGGTTTAGCTCTTCGTGTGCAATTATTATATCCGATGTGTTTTTTCTTCCGATATATAATTTTGTCTTGCATTTCGTATCCTTAAGCATTAAAGCCGAGTATTCGGAATTGTCGGTAACAAGTGCAATTCCGTCTTTACTTAGCATATCGAACAGTCTTTTCTTAGCCTTGGCATAATCTTTCATTGAACTGTGATAATCAAGATGGTCAAGAGTCAGATTAGTAAAAATCGCTGCTGAAAACTGAATACAATCAACTCTATGCTGGGATAGAGCATGTGAGGATACTTCCATAAGGACAGTCTGAACTCCGGCATCTTTCATCTTAGCTAAATATTTGCATAGTTCAAGAGATTCAGGTGTTGTATGTGTAGCTGTAATTATTTCATTCCCGTAGAAAATTCCGGTTGTACCGATAATTCCTGTTTTTATCCCTGCTGATTCGAATATTGATTTCAGCAAATAAGTAATAGTTGTTTTGCCGTTTGTGCCTGTAATTCCAATTATCTTCATTCCTTCACTTGGATTTTCGTACCAGTTATGCGAAAGTTTTGCAAGTGCTGTTCTTGAATTTTCAACAAGGATATATATAACTGATTTTATTTCCCTATCTATATATTTTTCATCATCAAGAACAATTACGGAACATCCTTTTGCAATGACATCGTGAATATATTTATGTCCGTCTGTAAGAGTTCCTCGCAGAGCCACGAAAACAGACTGAGCTTTTGTTTTACGTGAGTCATACTGAAGCGAGGAAATATCTTTATCAATAAAATTTGTAATTTGAATTGTTTTTAAATCCGATATCAAGTTAGATAATTTCATAATAATTGTCTCTTTATATTCAGAATCTTTTTAGTTTTGCAATTTGAGTTTTTTTCTATTAATAATAAAATAATTATTTTATGCGACGGATTGTATATTTATTATTTTTCATTCTGAACGTCAATCTTGCACTATCGGCAGGCGATTCTGCTTCTTACTTTCAGAATATGGGAGCTAAAGTAAATTCTGATTTTAAGGCAACAGTAGAAGATGGGATTTTTATATGGAACGAAATTTCAACTCTTGAGAATCAAAGTTTATATGAAATTTGTGGAGTTGCAGGTTTAACCGGATTAGGGATTATCGCAGATAAAGCTATAAGAGAAGGCTTTGCACGAAGTCACTCAAAATTTAATGATGATTATTTTCAGACAACAAATTATCTCGGTGACGGATTTAATGCGGTTGCTTTCAGCGGTGTTCTTTATCTTGGCGGCTTGTTCTCCGGCTGGGATGACCTGAGAATTACAGGCAGACAGTCTTTCGAAGCATTGGCATTAGCCGGCATTGTTACAACAGGTATAAAAGTAATTACTGGACGGGCAAGACCTTTTATGGAAAGGGATAATTTGTACTTCAAACCTTTTAATTTAAAAGATGAATACCTTGCTTTTCCTTCGGGGCATACAACCGTCGCTTTTGCGGTTGCAACGGTTTTAGCATGTAAAATAGATACATGGTGGTCTTATCCATTATTTTATTCTGCTGCATTGTCCACAGGATTGGCAAGAATATATTTAGATAAACACTGGATATCTGATGTCATATTAGGAGCAGCTGTCGGCACATTGAGCAGTCTTGTTATACTGAAATCCGAATCAAATAGAAACAGTAAAAATGCGTCTTCTCATACAATTTTGATATATCCTGCAAATTCAGGAATCGGCATTGCTTATATTTATTAGAGGAAAATGTTAATACTTGCAATTGAGTCTTCTTGCGACGAAACTTCTGTCGCTGTGATAAAGGAATCGAAAGTTCTGAGTAATGTGATTTCTACTCAGCTTTTTCATAAAAAATACGGGGGAGTTGTACCGGAGTTAGCTTCGCGGGCTCATTTGGAATCAATAATATCTATATTAGATGAATCACTTAAAGAAGCCGGATGTTCAATTTCAGAAATTGATGCTATTGCAGTTACATCAATGCCTGGACTTGTAGGATCTTTGATAGTCGGTTCCAATTTTGCAAAAGGACTATCTATCAAATACGGCAAACCTGTTGTTCCGGTTAATCATATTGAGGGACATCTTTTCTCAGGTTGTCTGGAAGACAGCAGCCTGCAATTTCCGTTTATTTCTTTAGTTGTAAGCGGAGGACATACTGCTTTGTTTTATGTGGAATCTTATATAAAATATTCACTGATAGGTTCCACTATAGATGATGCCGCAGGTGAATCATTCGACAAAGTGGCTTCTCTTCTCGGTCTGCCTTACCCGGGCGGACCGGAGATAGATAAATTGTCTCAATCCGGCAAGGCTGAAGCTTATAATTTTCCGAGACCCATGCTACAAAAAGAAGATGATTTTAACTTTAGTTTCAGCGGGCTGAAAACTTCTGTCCGTTATTTTTTGAAAAATGAGTTTCCAAACGGAATACCTGAAAACCTTAAACCTGATTTGTCCGCATCTTTTCAGGAAGCTGTTGTGGATGTTCTTGTAAGAAAAGCCCTGAATGCAGTAAATAAATATAAGACTAAAAATCTAATTGTTGCTGGCGGTGTCTCGGCAAATACAAGACTTAGAAAAAAGATGTCTGATACTGCTAAAACGGCGGGAATAAAATTAGTTATTCCTCAACTTGATTATTGTATGGACAATGCCGCAATGATAGGATTTCTTGCAGAAAAGAAAATTAGTTTTCACGGTCTCGCGGTTTTTGATAAATTGGATTTTACTGTTTCTCCAAATGCGTTGAGAGCGGCAAAAAAAATAAAAAATATCAATTAATTATTCAGTCCTGTATAATGAAAATAAGTGTCGTAATTGTAACCAGAAATCGTCGTGATGACCTCAAAGTTTCTCTTGATGCATTTTTGAGACAAACATATCCGAATAAAGAAATTGTATTAATTGATAATGCTTCTACTGACGGTACGAGAGAGATGATTGCTCAAGATTATCCAGGAATTAAATATTTATGGTTACCTGACAATTTTGATATTCGTTCCATAAATCTGGGTATCGAGCTTTCGGATGGAGACATAATCTGGCGAACCGATGATGATTCACACCCCGAAAAAGAAGATGCTTTTCAAAAAGTAGCTGAGATTTTTCGCACTCAGTCTGACGTCCACGTTATTGCAATGGAAGATATCGAAGTAAAAAAGAATTTTGAGATATGGGAATGGTATCCTTTTAAAGTAGATAAAGAAAATGTTCCTCTAAACGGTTATAAGTCTAACTTTTTTCCAGGTGCCGGTGCCGCAATCCGCAAGGAAGTTTATCATAAAATCGGCGGATTCTGGGAGTTCGGAGTAGAAGAATTTGATTTTTGCACAAGGGCAATTATAGCAGGTTTCAATGTTCGTTATTTTCCGAATATCAGGGTATTGCATTACGCTTCTCCCGGAGACAGGAATAATCCCAACCGCTGGATACAAATCTCGAAACAGATAATACGCTACAACTGGAGATATTTTCCTTTTTGCAGAGCCTTTGGACGCACCCTTTTGATTTTTCATTTTCAGGTGCTGGTTGCACTTTTTTCGGGAACACCAATACTTGCAATAATCGAAGGTATGCTTACTATGAAGGCAGTTGCAATTTCAACTTTCAGAAAAGAACGCAATGTTGTTCCCAAAGATAAATTATATGACATCACTCTTGGCAGAGGCGTTCTGAAAGGACAAATTGAATTTTTCAAACAGAAAATCAGAAATAAACTGAGTACATGGAGAAAAAAATAAAAATCCTGCAGATAGCTCCACGCTTTCCTTTTCCGACTGATGACGGAGGAAAAATCGGGATTGCAAATATCTTCCGTGAATTTTCTGAGCAGAATTGTGAGGTTACTTTTTTTTGCTTTGTCGGAAAAAATGAAAACATAAATGAGTATGCTTTAAACGAAGCAATACGGTATGGGGAGGTGATTTTATTTGAGCATTCAACCGAAAATACTCCTTTGAGAATTCTAAAATCATTTTTATACAATCAATCAATTTATTTAAAAAAGCATAATAATAAAAGTATAGAAAAAGCTATAAGTAACATGTTTGAAAATAGAACTTTCGATATCATTCATGCGGACCATTCAGCAATGGCACCTCTCGCACTCCGGTGCAAAAATAGATATAATATACCTGTTGGTCTTCGATTGCACAATGTTGAATACCTTATCTGGGAACGCTATGCAGAAAATCTAAAGAAGAACTCTCCCAAATATATTTTTATTAAGCAACAGGCTTTAGCTCTAAAGAAAGCTGAAAGCTGGATTTATAAAAATGCAGACGTTTGCTTTGCCATTACTGAACCTGATAAACACAGAGCTTTGGAAATTCAGCCTGATGCTAATATCATTGTTGCGAGTGCAGGAGTTAATGCTGAAGAATGGCATCCAGAGCCTGATATTGAACGAAATCCGTTTGAATTGATTCTTGCCACAACATACCACTGGATTCATAATGTAAATGCCTTGAAATGGTTCTTAGATAATGTGTATCCGAAAGTCAGAGAAAAAATACCGGATATTTCTTTAACTTTAATTGGAAAGGAAGCTCCGGAATGGCTCAGAGACTACCAAAACCAAAGCGTTAATTTAGTAGGGTATGTTGATAAAGTTCAGCCATATCTGAATAAAGCGGGTATTTATATAGCACCATTATTTGTCGGTGCAGGTATCAGAATAAAAATTCTTGAAGCTATGGCAATGGAACTGCCCGTGGTAGCAAGTCCTGTCGCCGCCGAGGGAATAGAAGCAAATGAATCTCAAGGTTTGTTTATT
>JBAYGQ010000161.1:0-6145 GCA_041666585.1 Bacteroidota bacterium | reverse complement strand
TGATTATCGGAACAGGATGTCCGGAAGGGATGTAGAGTATTTTGAAGCAGAAAAAACAATTGATTTACCGGGCTGGAACGGCTTTTCCTTATCTTCTGACGGTTCTAGCCCGAGTTGGAAAAATATTGAATTAGGTTCTATTATTGTACTTGACGGTCTGAGATATACAGTAACCGGCATAAAGATAGACGGACAGGTACCGAAAACATCACTTACACTGCACGCATCCGGACGTTTTGAGGACATAACGGAACCGGGCGGCTTAGTTGAACACACTCCGGATGATCCTGAAGAAACAGAAACGGCGCCGACTAACATTTTAATTACATCTGAAGAAGATTTAATAAAAGGAAATGTCGTAATTCTTGATGCAGACGGATACGCTGTAAAAGCAAAATCAACAGCTGACTATCGTAAATTATATGGTGTAGTTACTGAAGATGCAGTTGCAGGTGAGGAATTGTTTGTTGAAAGATTTCCATGTAAGATAAAAAACAGCGCCTGGAGCTTTGCAATAGGCACTAAAATATATTTAAGATATACCGGGTTGGAAGAACCGCCGATAGATTACAATATTTCAGACCAACCCTTAACTGAAGCAACCGCCGATGAAGATTTGTATGCGCGTGTCGGATTAACTGAAGCTCCGGACACAATCGCGTTTAATGTTGATTTAAAATTTATTCATCAACCGGTGCCGGTAGCATAATGAAAAGAATTACATTCATTAACGAAAGGAAAAAACAATGCCACAAGTAACACACAATCAGATTACAAATGCTTTCTGTCAGTTGAATAAAGAGGGATTTGCGTACTCTGTTATTTCAGATGTCTTAGATGATGCAATAACTATTACAATGAAAGAACAGACGGCGGAAGAACGTGTTTATGCAGGCGGCACTATGTTTGCTCAGCAAAAGTATGCGGCACGTCAGCGATTTGATGCAATTATTGCAGAGGAACTGAACAAAGCAAAACCGCAATCTGAACAGGTAAGCTCAGAGTCAGACCTTTTGACTTATATCAGAAATAAAAATAAGCAATCGAACAGCTAAAATCGTAAACAGTCCCGGGATGAACATGAACGATTAATTAAGCATGGAATTTTTTCCATGGTTCCTGAATTATTTATGTGAGGTATCCGGTGGCTTCTTCATCAAACGAATTATTATTCAAAATACTGCTCTCACCTCAGCTTGATGTAGCAACTCTAAATGTCATGTTGCAGAAATTAAAAACTGCTCTCGGTCCTTTAGGCAAAGACATTAATCTGCTCGATGCTAACAAAATTCAAAAAGAAGTTGATGCCGTCAAAAAAGATTTTGTCGGCTTAGGTGCGCAAGTCAAAAAAGAATTTTCCTCTGCAGAGCAACAAATAAAACAGGCAGGAGCCGCAATTCAACATTCAGGTACTACATTTGCCAACTTAAAAACAATGATTGCAGGCGCATTTACCGGAGCGGCTTTGTTTACCGGGCTTAATATGGTTAAGAATCAGTTAACAGACGCTGTCCGCATCGGAGTTACCTTTCAGAAAACACTTGCCGATATGTCCGCAATAACAGGTGTAACAGGCAAGGATTTGGAGAATTTCGGCAACAAAGCGAAAGACCTTTCTTTGAAGTTCGGCGGTTCCGCATCGGAACAGATTGAAGTTTTTAAGGGTATCTTAAGCCGTTTAGGACCGGACATTGCAAAGAGTCCTGAAGCTTTGAACGCAATGACTGAAGCAGTGAATACTTTGTCGAAGGCTTCAGGTATGGATGCAACGGAAAGCATGAAATCCTTAACAACTGCAATGCTTCAGTACGGTGTTGATTTAAGTGACCCGGTTGCCGCTTCCAAAGAAATGGCAAAGATGATGAACACAATGGCGGCGGGTGCCAAAGAGGGCGCGGCGGAAATACCTCAAATTGCATCTGCTCTTGAAGTATCCGGTGCAATGGGTAAATCTGCAAATGTCAGCTTTGAAGAACTCAATGCCAGTATTCAGGTACTTGCAACACGCGGTAAATACGGAGCGGAAGCGGGTAATGCTTTAAAGAATGTAATGATTAAGTTGGCTGAAGGGCGCTTCATGCCAAAGGACTCTGCTGAGGCTTTAAAAGCGGCGGGTGTTGACATTAATGCGTTAGGTGACAAATCAAAAACATTGTCAGAAAGGTTGCAGATACTTAAACCGATAATGCAGGATGATGCCTTGGTTGCCAAATTGTTTGGTTCTGAGAATGTGGTTGCAGGTAAAGCATTAATGGAAAACACTTCCGCAATAGATGATTTTACTAAAAAAATGACGGGTACGAAAACCGCTTATGACCAGGCGGCAACGAATATGAATACCTTTGCTGAAGCATACAACAGGATGAAAGCATTTGCGGAAAACGCTTTGTTAGACATCTTTAACGGTTTACAGCCGGCAATAAATATGGTAATGACTATCTTCCAGGATGTATTTAAAATAATTAAGCCTCATATTGACAAGATTGTAGGTATAATCGTTCCGATTGTTACCAAAGTTTTTGGAATACTAAAACCGTTATTAGATAAAGTCGGTGATTTTCTCGGAGTTATTCTGAGTTCCGCCGCGGATGTTATTTCTTCATTGTTTGACGCAATAGAACCATTATTAAAGATGTTTGTGCAGTTAGCCGGGGACATACTTCCTATTCTCTCAGATATGCTGAAATCAAACGCTTCAGCCGTTTCTGAATTCGTTAAATCTCTTACTCCGTTAATCGGAAATCTTGTAGAAATAGCAAAAGAAATTTTACCTGTTCTATTGTTTTTATTAAAATCAAATTCAAAGATGATTTCGGGTTTATTAGTAGGAAGTATTGAAGCTCTTATACCTGTTGTTAAGTTATTAGGCGGTACCGTTTGGATTTTATCTGAATCATTCAAAGGGTTGAACGACTTTATTGAATGGAATGTTGCTGTTATCGGTAAAGCCGCAAATGCTGTAGGTGAGTTTTTAGGAATTATTGACAAAAAAACAAAGACTGCTCCGTTGTTAGCTCAACAGGTTGCAGGCGGGATACTCAGTAATTCACTAACAAAAGAGAAAAAAGAACTTCAGACATTAGGAAAGCAAATGTCTGATGATGAAAAGAAAAGAATAGAAGAAGAAAAGAAACGGGAAGAAGAGGAAAAAAAGCGAAAAGAAGAGAATGCGAAAAAAGCAAGAGAGAATGCAAAAAAAGAGGCTGAAAGGTTGCTCAAAGCAAGGGAAGAGTTTTATAATTATCTTCGTGAATTAGATAAAAAGTATGAACAAAGACAGATAACCGATAACATCGAAGCTCAGAAAGAATCTTTGCAGGAAATTGAGGACGCAAAAAAGAAAGTGCAGGATAGTTATATACTGTCTGAATCTGAAAAAATTAAACAGATTATGCAATTGGAAATGTCAGCACTGAAGATTAAAGAGGATATGACTATTGCATCCAATAAAAAACAGGCAGATGAAGCGATTAATGAAGAGAAACGGGCTTATATAGAGAAATTGGCAACCGTTAATGGTGAGTTCGCAAAGGCTGACAAAAACTCTACTGCAAGTCTTGATGAACGTTTCCAAAGGGCGCTTACTATGACAAGCGAAGTGAATGCGCAGGAAATTGCA
Source organism: Bacteroidota bacterium (assembly GCA_041666585.1). Taxonomy (GTDB): domain Bacteria; phylum Bacteroidota; class Ignavibacteria; order Kapaibacteriales; family UBA2268; genus JBAYGQ01. Next base: position 2,526 of record JBAYGQ010000161.1, on the reverse strand, counting down.
GGTAAGACAAATGTAATGCGAAACATTAAAGCCCTGGAAGATAAGAATGCGGAAGAGACCTTAAAAACACGTAAGAACACAGTTTCAGAGACGGCGTCAATTGAAGCAAAAGGTGCAATGGATTTGTATAATACTCAGGACAGCCTGAATCAATTGTTTCAAAAGTCAGTTGATGATTTGTCTCTTGGTTGGATCGGTTGGTTAGATACCGGAAAGGCGGCAACAACATCTTTTGCTGAAGATTTCAAAGCGAAAGTTGATATATTAGGAACTCTGATAACGAACGTTTCGACTTCTCTTGGACAGGGTATCTCAGCATTTGCACAAACAGGCGATATTAAAAAGGGATTAAAGCCCTTATTGCAGACTCTTCTTGATTTTGCACATGTTCAATTAATGATAAGCCAGGCAACAAGACTTGCCGGAGCTTTGGCAACTCCGCAATCAATTGCTACTTTCGGCGCGGCGGGTTTTGCACAATGGGCTTTGGAAACAGCCGGTATTGAGGCTTTATATCAGTTAGCAAAGTCTCTTGTGGACGGCTTTAAAAAAGGCGGACGTGTAAAGGGTTCGGAACGTATGATAAGAATTAATGAGGAAGGTGAGGAAGGTGTTCTTACTGCAACCGCAATGAGGTTACCCGGTACGGAAAAAATGATGAACTGGGTTAATAAGAATAAAAAGCCCGTATGGTACAATCCTGAGTTCAGGAAGATGGTTCTTAAGGATAGTCTTGGTTCTGATGTACCTCAGTTTGTTTATCAGATTCTTGACACGCAAATGATTGCAGGAATGAACAACATTGCAAATAATATAAATTTGTTTATCAATGAATCCGGAAAACTTATTCGATTAGTGAAGGACGTTCAAAGAACAACAGGGATGAAAGATTTGAATATTGATAATCTTAGTCAGTTGGCAGAAGAACATTCCAAATTTCAGGCAAAGACGGCTTTGTATAATGATTATGAGATAGGTGAGAAAGAGTATCTGAGGGCTTTGAATAGATACGATAATAAATTGAGTAAAATTCATGGTTACGACAGTCCGACTTTGCAGGCGGTACCGTCAGTAGCGTTTGAGAAAGCAATGGATAGTCCGGTGTTAGCACATGCTATTGAGTACGGCTTTACAAATCAGACTAAGGAATTAAAAGCAGTGCTGTATGAAATACGGGACGCGCTTCATTCCGAACCTTTCAAAGCTGTCTTTGTTGATAAAAACGAAATGTATGAGAATTTTGCAAGGGAAGAGAAAAGACGGCGGAATAAGAAAAGATAAAGTAACATTTAGCTCAGCACAAGTACAAATATAAAGCCGGGTAACCCTTAATTTGCAATTAAAAAACGAAGGAAATTTTATGAAAGAGGCAATAGATGGATAGAATTTTAACAGACAGGGAAGAGCTAAAAGAATTGTTGACATCACCTGAATTCATCCAGGCAATCGTTAAAGCTTTACCGCCGCCGGTTACGACTGTTACACAGTTACCCGAAAAAAATCTACTCACACAAACTGAATTAGCTGATAAGTTAAAGGTTAACGTGGTAACTATTCAGAATTGGCAGAACAAAGGCTACATTAAGCCCTTACGACTTGCCAGGCGTGTTTATTATCGTATTGATGAAATAACTGAAATGATGAAAATGAGAGGAAAAATAACGTATTAGGTTCCGGCTCGGAACATCAATACAAGCATTAACACGCTGTTTGTACGGGATTACATAAAGTTTGTTAACAAGAGGATAGATGAAAAATATAAATGAAGGAACAAAATGAGTCAAACTTTTATCAAAAATACCGCTCCAAGAGGTAAGATATACTTTATATCTAAAGTATACCGCAAACACAAAGGCAGACCTTTTAGTTACGATACAAATGGTTCGCCGTATTTTTTTAAACCCGGTTGTCTTTATAGTTTGAATTACGAAGGTGTTCGTATAAATGCTGTTTATGAAGGCGTCGATATTGTTCGCAAAAAAGGTGAAAGGGGATTTGCTGTTTTTAGCATTCATCCTTGTAGTTTACCCGACTTTTTTAATATCATTTCCTTTCCTGAAGTGTTTTTAAAATGGTACAACGGAAAAAGAAGTGTGATAATGCTAATATCTGAAAGTAAAGGGGTCGTTAAATGAAATTAGGCACTACTTTAACGACAATTGAAAGAGAGATTACTGAAGAGTTCAATGAAAGCATTTTCGCCGATCCAGGTCACTATGCAATTAAAGCCAGACTACTAAAAATCTTTTCTCCTACCCTATATAAAATAGTTAAAAACGATATATTCTACACGGTTTTTGAAGATATAAATAATCCGGGATGTACGTTCTTATGTAATGACGATGATAAAATTATTGTTCCTTATGACGTTCCGGACCTTGAAAATAAACCACACCCGCCTTTTGAAGTTTTAAAATATGTTCATAAACTCAATGACAAACAGGCAGTAGAAAAAATAAAAAGTTTAGGTTATGGAATAAAAATTTGTTTTTGGAAACCGATAACAAAAAGCGGAAAACCTTCTTT
>JBAYGQ010000160.1:0-6151 GCA_041666585.1 Bacteroidota bacterium | reverse complement strand
TAACAGAACAACAATTAGAAAAAAAGTAATATTTATTTTTTTTGAGAGCATTTTCTGTTGTAGTAACTTCACTTAGTCTAATTTAATCCGTTTTATCTTATCAGGAATTTTAAACGAAAACTGTTGATTAATATTTTTGTTTACTTGAAAATCGGAAACGTCAATTGTCAATTTACCGTTGATTTCCGGAAAACTAAATGACAAACTTTTTGCAAGATAAAAACCACTATAATTTTCATAATCTGCATAAAGCAGTTCCATTGAGGTCTTTCCGTCTTTCATGTTGTTCAGGTATCGGCATATCTGATTATTTCCATTTAAAAAGACATAATCATTTGATTCATTATTGCTCGTATTTTCGTACTTAAAAGTACCCTCAGAAGTCTGAATACTTTTTACATACAGTTCCGGTTTCTGGGGAGATTCACTTCTTAGAAGATGCACAATTTGTTCAAATGACAAAGGAATCATTGCCGCTTCTTTTAAATTTTTGGCTGAGGCAATGCCTTCAATAACTTCATCGTTGAACATATTATAGAATACAAAATAATCAGGTCTTGCATAAAGTTTTCCTAGAGTAATTCCAAAAGGTCCTATAACTGTCATTGTTATAGAGTCTGTTCCAGCAATTGTCATTTTAATTCTGGCTGAATTGGATTGTCCGTGATAATCTGCATTTATTGTGGCGGACAGAGCTAAAGTTTTTAATTCAGATTTCCATTGCAATGGATTTGCTTCAGTTTTATCGCTAATTGTTTTCTTAGTAGCTGTGCAGGCTGATAACAATACAATTATTAAAAACAAATATGAGATTTTCTTAATCATTATTTTCCCGAAAATTTATTTGAAAACAAAAATAGGTATTTACTCTGAAACTGTGAATAAATTACAGTTTTTTTATAACAATGATTATTAATTTTAACGAATCTTCTATTTAATAATAAATGTTTTTTGTAAATTAATAAGTTATTTACCATGACAAAACAGATAAAACGTCTTAACAGAAAAATATTTTTCACTTTTAATAATATTCTATGATTGATTTGAATACCGCGTTTGAAGACGAAATCTATGCTCAGTACCTGCTCGACCCGCTTTCGGTAAGCCCGGCTTGGCGGGATTATTTTGCAAAAAGCAAAGAAAAAATTACATCACAAGCAATCTTGGAAAGTAAGGAAACTAAACTCGAAAAAGTTGTTCCAAAGACTCAGGATGTATATGTTGACAAAAATGCAGAAGTTGTGAAAATGTCTTCTATCCAGTCCAAAATATCGGACAATATGGAGATAAGCTTAGAGATTCCTACCGCGACTTCAGTCAGAGCGATACCGGTCAAAGTACTTGATGAAAACAGAAGGATAGTAAATAAATATTTACAGAAACAGAAAAACCGAGAGTATCTTTTACTCATATTCTCGCATGGGCGTTAGTTAAAGCATTAAGCAAATATCCTCACATGAATGATGCCTTTATATTAAAAGATAAGGTTCCCCACAGGATTAAAAGAAAGTCAATCAATATAGGATTAGCTATAGACATTGTTAAGGGCGACGGAAGCAGACTTCTGATGGTTCCAAATGTGAAGGATGCACAGAATTTAAATTTTATGGAATTTATTACTTCATTCGAACAATTGATTTATAAAGCAAGAAATAATAAATTAGAGCTTGACGATATGTTCGGAACCACTGTAACACTAACTAACCCCGGAATGATTGGAACCACGGCTTCAAGTCCGCGTTTAATGAAAGGACAGGGACTGATTGTGGCAGTAGGTTCGATTGATTATCCTACTGAGTTCCAAGCTGTACGTCCGGAATTGTTGACAACATTTGCAATTACCAAAGTAGTAAATATTACAAGTACCTACGACCACAGAATAATTCAGGGAGCTGAATCGGCTGAATTTTTAGCATACATGAATAATCTTCTTATTGGAAAAAATCAATTCTATGACCAGATTTTTGCATCATTACGTATTCCATTCGAACCGATAAGGTGGTCGGAAGACAATACGATTATAAATCAGTACGGTCAGATTGACGAAAGAACAGCAATCGAAAAAGCTGCTCATGTTATGTTAATGATAAATGCTTATAGAGTGAGAGGACATTTACTGGCGTCAGTTAATCCGCTTGGATTCGAATCGTACTATTATCCGGAATTAGATCCTGCTTATTACGGATTTACAATTTGGGATCTAGACAGGATTTTTCATGCCGATGATTCCTGGCAAAATAATAATATGCCTTTACGGGAAATAATCGAATTGCTTCGCGAAACATACTGTGGGGCTTCGGGTATTGAATTTATGCACATTCAGGACCCGGTTAAAAAGCAGTGGATAATGCGAAATATGGAGTCCACAAAAAATTCTAAAGAATATCTAAAAGATGATAAATTACAAATACTTAAAAAACTGATTCACGCTGAAATATTCGAAAGTTTTCTACATACGAAATTTGTAGGCAGTAAGAGATTTTCGCTTGAAGGAGGAGAGGTTATAATTGTTCTGTTAGATAAAATATTTGAAAATGCCGCAAATGACGGACTTAATACCGTTACTCTCGGAATGGCTCACAGAGGAAGGCTCAATGTTCTTGTGAATAATATCGGGAAACCTGCTGAAAAAATATTTGATGAGTTTGAAGGTATAATCGACACGAATTCTTTTCTCGGTTCCGGTGATGTAAAGTATCACTTGGGAGATGAGGGGAATTATTTATCAAAGCATAATAATTCGATTTCAGTGATTCTTGCTCCTAATCCGAGTCACCTTGAATTAGTTAATCCGGTTATTGAAGGTATGACAAAAGCACTTTGTAATGAGATTTCAGACGAGACCTATTCAAAAGTATTACCTGTTTTAATTCACGGAGATTCCGCTTTTGCAGGACAGGGAGTAGTAGCTGAAACTCTTAATTTATCTCAGCTTGAAGCCTACCATACTGGCGGTACAATTCATGTAATTATCAATAACCAGATCGGTTTTACAACTACAGCACAGGATGCAAGGTCTTCGATATATTGTACTGATATAGCAAAGATGATTCAGGTACCTATCCTTCATGTTAACGGGAATGACCCCGAAGCAGTTTGTACAGCGGCGTTTTTTGCTTACGAGTATCGTAATTTATTCAAATCTGATGTCATTATTGATATTCTTTGTTATAGAAAATACGGGCACAATGAAGCTGACGAGCCTTCTTATACTCAACCTTTGTTATATAAAAAAATTAAATCATTGCAATCAGTCAGGAAAATTTATCAGCAGGAGTTAGCAAAAGCTAATGTAATAACAAATGATGAAGCTGAAGGATTTGTAAAAGAATATCAGAAACAATTGAGCGAAATTTTTGACCGTAGAAGTAAAACTTCAACCCATACAAACCATTTCAAGTTCCATGAGAAGGGTGAAATCTTAAAACATGTAAATACATCCTATGATATTGATAAATTAAAATTCATAGCGGAAAAAATATCTTCTGTACCTGAAGATTTTGTATTGAATCCAAAATTAAAAAGTTTCTTTCAAAAAAGATTAGATGCTGTAAATTCCCCTGAACCTCAGATTGACTGGGCATTTGCAGAAGCTTTGGCGTTCGGTACTATTGTAGTTGATAGAAAGGAAATTCGTTTTTCAGGTCAGGATACTCGACGGGGAACATTTAGTCAAAGACATGCAGTAGTTACTGATTACGAAACAAATGATATTTATATCCCATATAATAACATAGAAGAAGGTCAGGCTGTTTTACGGATTTGGGACAGTCCTTTAAGCGAGCTTGCAGTACTTGGATTTGAGTATGGTTACAGCGTTATAGCAAAAAATAGTTTAACACTTTGGGAAGCTCAATTCGGAGATTTCGCAAACGGGGCGCAAATGATTATTGACCAGTTTATTTCATGTGCAGAAGCTAAATGGGGGAAAACCTCCAATCTGGTTTTGCTCTTTCCACATTGTTACGACGGTCAAGGTCCCGAGCATTCCAGCGCCAGACCGGAACGGTTTTTGCAATTGTGTGCAGAAGAAAATATGATTTTATGTAATTTATCAACACCTGCTCAGTATTTCCATGCTCTTCGGAGACAAGTTTTAATGGAGCATCGGAAACCTTTATTTATCATGACACCGAAATCTATGCTGAGACTTCCATCAGCAGTTTCTTCACTTAAAGATTTGTCTGAAGGAAAGTTTGAGGACATTTTTGATGACTCTACAATTAAAGATAAAAATTTAGTAAAACGGATTTTGCTTTGCACCGGAAAATTATATTATGAGTTACTGAATGAAAGGGCAAAATCAGAAATAATGAAAACAGCGATAGTGAGGGTTGAGCAATTATATCCTTTCAATGAAGCAAAACTTGGGGATATTTTTAGTTCATATCCTAAAGCTTCTGAAATTGTCTGGGTACAGGAAGAGCCTAAAAACATGGGCTATTGGGATTTCTTATCTCATAGACTAAATAAATTATTGAACACTTCACAAAAATTATTTTTTACGGGAAGAAAAGTTAGTCCCTCAACAGCTACAGGTTCTTATCAAGTTCATCTTAAGGAACAACAGGAATTATTATCGGCATCATTTGGAAAGTTTTAACAAAGGACATTATAATTTATGGATAGTAATAAAGTATTTAGCTCTCTGAAAAGAACATTAATCGGAAAGGGTAGAGACCCTCACGACCCGTCAATGTTCCACAATTTATCTCTGATTGCTTTTTTTGCGTGGGTAGGTTTAGGCTCAGACGGAATTTCATCATCCTGCTACGGTCCTTCTGAAATAATGCTTACTTTGCAGGGTCATTATCACCTTGCTCTGATTGTTGCTGTTGCTTCGGTTATTACCATTATTATTATCAGTACGAGTTATTCTCAAATTGTTGAACTTTTTCCAAGCGGCGGCGGCGGATATCTGGTTGCAAGTAAACTGTTGTCTCCATCCTTAGGAATGGTATCGGGATGTGCTTTGTTAATTGATTATGTGCTTACTATTACGGTTTCTGTAGCGAGCGGGGTAGATGCATTATTTAGTTTTCTTCCAAAGGAGTGGCATATTTATCGATTGTTTTTTGCCATGCTATGCATAATAGTATTGATTCTTTTAAATCTTCGTGGTGTGAAAGAATCGGTTATGCCGCTTGTCCCGATATTTATAATTTTTATTTTAACACATTTGTTTGCAATTCTTTATTCTGTTTTTACACATGCATCAACTTTTCCGACGGTTGTTGCTGAAACTTCGTCAGAATTCAGCAGTTCACTTTCTACTCTCGGTATTTTCGGAACTCTGTATATAATAATGCATGCTTATAGTATGGGAGCCGGTACATATACCGGTATTGAAGCGGTAAGTAACGGTATTCCTATGCTTCGGGAACCCAAAGTACTAACTGCAAAACGAACGATGCGATATATGGCGATTTCACTTTCTGTTATTGCTTTTGGTTTAATAATCTCATATCTGTTATTTAATGTGAAACATCAGCCGGGACTTACTCTTAATGCGGTTTTATTTAATTCAATGACTTCTGCGTGGAACAGTTCGGGAGGAAAAATATTTGTAGTTGTTACACTTTTATCAGAAGCCGCTATTTTATTAGTTGCCGCTCAGACAGGTTTTCTTGATGGTCCCCGTGTGCTGTCGAATATGGCATTAGACAGATGGGTTCCGACAAGATTTGCATCATTAAGCGACAGACTTGTAACGCAAAACGGAATTTTGCTTATGGGAATCGCGGCATTATTACTTATCTTTTTTACTAACGGTAGTGTTACATTTTTAATTGTTTTGTATTCAATAAACGTGTTTATCACATTTAGTCTTTCGCAGTTGGGAATGGTACGCCACTGGTGGCTGGTTCGCAAAAAAGAAAAAAAATGGGGTAAAAAAATGATTGTTAACGGTATTGGTTTATCGCTAACATTATTTATTCTGATAATGGTGATTATTGTAAAATTTAATGAAGGCGGATGGATTACTATTATTATTACAGGGACTCTTGTAATAGTTGTTCTCGGCGTTAAACGCCATTACAACAATGTCTGGAAGCTGATGAAACGTCTTGATAATATTGTAGTAGCTATTGAAGAAAGCGAAAAGGTTCGCATTCCTAAAGTACAAAAAGAAATTGTTTTTGATAAAAAT
>JBAYGQ010000159.1:0-6156 GCA_041666585.1 Bacteroidota bacterium | reverse complement strand
GGAACCTCTACAAGGATTATTACACAGGTGAAAACTATGCGCATTGCTTAGAGCAAAAATCAATTTTAGAGACTGATAGTGACAATAAGATTCATGCTAAAGTGGAGGCAAAAAACACAAGAATAGATATTATTGAAATTGTTCTTAAATCCTTAGAAGAAACAGAGCCTGAAGAATTTAAGTGGAAATACGCAACACTTTCAAACTGTTATTTAGCTGTTGGAGATATAGAAAAAGCTACAGAATTTGAAAAAAACTTTTTTTTACAATATCCTGCAACATGGGAAATTGAAACTTTTGAGAGATCCAAACAAGATATTGTTAATTAAAAATAGGAGACACAAATTATGACAAAAGAGTATCATATCTTTATCAGTCATTCGTGGAAATATCCAAATGATTTAGAAAACCTTCGAAATCTTCTCAGAGAACGAGGATATTTCAATGTTGAATTTGAAGAAGCAAGTGCTGATGAGCCGATAAATTCAGCTAATGCTTATTATATTAAAAAGAGATTGACTGAGAAGATAACAAATTCAAACATTGTATTGGGTATTGCTGGAATGTATGCTTCTTACAGTGATTGGATGGAATGGGAATTGGATAAAGCTATTGAGTTAGGTGTTCCAATCGTTGGTGTAATTCCTAGGGGACAAGAGAGAATATCACAAACAGTAAGTAGTAGATCCGAAGAAGATGTTCGTTGGAACACGGAAAGTATTGTTGCAGCAATTAGAAGATGGGCAATATAAACATAATGTATTGAATTTGTTATTGGACGAACAAACACCGACCGCCTAATCGAGTAGACTGCCCCGCCAGCCTTAACTGACAATGAGAGCCTCTCACACCACTGTAATGCGACATAAAGTCGCTTAATATAACTATTTAACGCTCATTGAATGAATGATTAAACCTTGTGTTCCATCACAAGTAGCCTACGAACACGTGCATGCAGGGCAACCAGTTTGTGCGAAGCTGTCCGGACAATATAGCCCTCAAAGGAAGTCCGTGAAGAAATCCTGTTGTACTATCGTCAAAGTAAAGGGGAGTAAGTCTTAACCGGTATGGTTAACAAAGTTGAACTGCCGATAAATGGTATGCCCCAGATAAACTACACTAAACCAAATTTCCTTTTTATTCCGGAAAAAGTGACTCTTTTGTTAATTCATACCATTGTTTTGGTTTAACTCGAAAGCAACAAATCAGCAGAGGAAAAAGAAAAAAAACAACAGAAACGACAAGAAAGCAAAAATTGAGAAAAACATCTTCCGACCTAACACACTCGCTGAAAAATTCTTAACTTTGCGCTAAATAAATCATAAATCGGGAAAATAATATGTTTGAACAGACTTTTAAGAATATTGATGATATACTGCACAAAGATGCAGGGTGTGGAAGTGAATTGGAGTATGTGGAGCAGGAGTAAAAACGGTAATATTGTTTTTCGAAAAAGGCGTACCCACTCAAAAAGGAGCATCGATGTACAGACAGGGCATGCCCTGTCTCATCAATATGACCTGAGTGCTAAAAACCCGAACAAGAAAGAAGAAACTGCCTTCCGCCAACCGCAGGAAATTTTAGCAGCAATAAGGGCATTGGACGAAGAAAGCAGTATGATAATGGATAATTTACAATTGATAATTGAAAATAATTGAGTTGTACACATTTCCCAGACAGTGTCTGGAAAATTCCACTTTCTATTTTCAAATTTCAAGAATGATAAACTTGTTGCAAATTGAGACCGCAGAAAAGAAGTTTATTTTGCGGTCGCAATTTGCGACGTCAAATAGAGGAGGCAGACAAAATAAAAAAGTGCGACGCTCCGTTGCACAAATTGAGTTGGGACATCTTTTGAAACACAATTATGAATCAAGTTGGTTAAGAATTAGAAAAAGCGACTTATGAAAAAAAATAAATTGGAAATTGTAAATGATAATTATCAGAATTTGGTGAGCCAGATTTCTGAAACTTATTCCTATGGTTTTAATAAAGCTGTTGCTGCAGTTAATTCCAATATGGTTGAAACAAACTGGAAAATTGGGCAATATATAGTAGAATTTGAACAAGGAGGTAGTTTTAAAGCTAAATACGGTAAAGCCCTTTTGGAAAACCTCGCTAACGATTTAACCCGATTGCACGGCAAAGGGTTTAGCCGGTCGAATCTTAATTATATGCGGTTGTTTTACCAATATTTTCCAATTTGTGAGACAGTGTCACACAAATTGAGTTGGTCGCATATTTGTGAATTGGTGAAAATTAACGACCCGCTGGAACGTTCATTTTACGAAAAACAAACTGCGTTAGAGAACTGGAATGTGCGTGAACTACGGCGACAAAAAAACACATCGCTATTCATGCGTTTAGCCGCTTCCAAAGATAAAGAAGGCATCCTGCTATTGGCCAAACAAGGACAAGTCGTGACACAACCCACTGATATTATCAGAGAGCCTTGCGTACTCGAATTCCTTAAAATACCTGAGCCATACCATTTGTCGGAAACCGATTTGGAAACCCGCCTTATTGACCATTTGCAACATTTTCTGTTGGAACTGGGCAAAGGTTTTGCTTTTATTGGTAGGCAATACCGCATTCCGGTGGGCAATCGAAATCATTATGTCGATCTGGTTTTTTACCACCGCATACTTAAATGTTTTGTGCTGATTGACCTCAAAAAAGAAGAAGCCGGTTACGAAGATGTAGGGCAAATGAATATGTACCTCGGTTATTTCGAAAACGAAGAAAACACCGAAGGTGACAACCCGCCCATTGGCATAGTGCTGGCAAAAGAAAAGGACGATTTACTGGTACAATATGCCATGCACAACATTTCGTCGCAACTTTTTGTGAACAAATACCAACTTTATTTGCCCAACAAAGAAGAACTCCGAAATTTAATAGTAACCCAATTGCAAGATGAGAATGAAGACTGATTTGTAGCATATCGTCGCGCATCATGATTACTTTTATACTATTTTAAAAAAGTAACACTTTAATAATTATGCTCGAACAACTGATTGATAAATTCAAAAATGACACAGTAAATCGGATTGAATTTCAAGATTTATTTATTGAAAGAAAAATTGCTTCCAGAACAATTTTGTTAAAAGAAGGAGAAATATCCAAATATGTATTTTTCATAAAAAAAGGATGTTTGCGTCAATGGTTCAACAAAGAGGGAAAAGATATTTCATTTCAATTTTTTTTCGAAAACCAGCCTGTCGCCTCAATTGATAGTTTTATCAATGGCCAGCCAAGTTTATTTACTATTGAAAGTATTGAGCCTTCAACTATTTTATCCATAAGTAAAGACAGCTTTGATAAACTCTATCAAGTTTATCCTGAAATAAAAGACGCATTTCAAGATTTTATTTTTCAGCGGCTTAGAAACTACACCCAACTTTTTCTTTCAAGAATAAAAGATACACCCAAAGAACGTTATGAAGAATTAATTACAGAACATCCTGAAATTCTTAAGCGGGTGCCACAACATTATATTGCATCCTATTTAGGAGTAACACCTATTTCACTTAGTAGGATAAGAAATAGAAAATAAATTTCATTTCTTAACAAATGTTATCGTTAAAAGCTTTTTCTCAAGGTATTTTTGTGTAAAAAACGATAACTCAATGAAATCAAGATTTAATAATAGTAAATGTACAGTATATGTGCATCTTGACACCCAAAAATGTATCGCTTGCTGGGAATGTCAGGAAATATGTCCGCATGATATAATTGGTAAAGTAAATATACCTTGGCACAAACATGCAAAATTTGTGAAACCCGAAGCTTGTACCGGATGTTTAAATTGCGTTAACACTTGCCAACACAGTGCTTTATCAATAATTAACAGAGCAAATTACCAAACTGATAAGCAACAAAGGAAGTTTATTAATCAGTTTTTAATAAATAATCTTCTGCTGATTTTCGGAATTGTAATGATTCTTTCAGGATTGAGCTTGCAAATCGGATATCATATGAGTGGGTCTTATAAACAAAATGAAAGTGGTAAGCCAGAGTATATTCAATCCATGACTTATGAGCAAATAAATGAGATAGACACAAACAGAATAGTATGTGGATTTTATTATCAAAACTGGTCAACTATCCATAAAATTTCCATTGTTATCTTTTCGTTACTGATGACATACCATATATATGCACATTGGAAATGGAATAAAAGTATTATCAGTAAACACTTAGTGAGTAAAAACATTCAGGTGATTACATTATCTGTACTTTTTTTTCTTGTTGCCTTGACAGGTCTTATTCCATGGTTTATCCATTTATCCGGGGGTTCAGTTTTTTCTCGATTTGTTTTGATTGAAATTCATGATAAACTTGCCCTAATTCTTGTCATTTATATTGCTTTACATATTATAAAAAGAAAGAATTGGTATACTACAGCTTACAAACGAATTGAAACACAAAAGGTCATTAAAAATAAGTAGTATGGAAGACAAAAACGAAATTAATTTAGGCAGTATACAGGAAACATTATTACTTCCATTGTGGGGAAGAGCAATTGAGTTGGACACATTTCCCAGACAGTGTCTGGAAAATTCCACTTTCAATTTTCAAATTTCTAGAATGATAAACTTGTTGCAAATTGAGACCGCAGAAAAGAAGTTTATTTTGCGGTCGCAATTTGCGACGTCAAATAGAGGTAAGCACCCGATAAAGTACATGTAAGATTTCAATAATCTATCTGATTAAAATTTAGCGTGCAGGTATTGGGATTTTATCGGGTGCTTACTTCCAAATTGTTTATACATAACAATGTTTAAGAACAAGAAAAACAATCTGCGGAGAATAAATGACCTTATTTCCGCACATTTTGCGGACATTATTTTGTCATGCGGAGAATAAGTCGTACTTTAGCCGCAAATTTAGCGGAGATAGTCTATGTTTTTATACGAAAATCAAAACTGGCCAATTTTTCAATGGAATAGTGAGAAGCTTTTACCATTACTTTCTTATGTACGAAACCGACAAGGGAAACTCATTGGAAAGATGGGTGCCTTGGGCTTTGAGCTTCAGAATGAAGCAAATCTGGAGGTCTTAACCATCGAGATTCTAAAATCGACAGAAATTGAAGGAGAAATACTGGACAGAGAACAGGTAAGATCGTCAATCGCCAGGCGATTAGGATTAGACATTTCAGGATTGGTCTATTCGGAACGTAATGTTGATGGTATTGTTGATTTGATGCTTGATGCGACTAAGCATTACGACAAAGAACTGACGAAAGAAAGACTTTTCAGTTGGCATGCTTCACTTTTTCCGGCAGGACAGAGCGGCATGTACAAAATTATTACCGGATACTGGCGTGATGATTCCACCGGACCGATGCAAGTGGTTTCCGGCGCATTAGGTAAAGAAAAAGTGCATTATCAGGCACCACCGGCAACGCAACTTGAAAATGAAACGCGTATTTTTTTCGATTGGTTTAATCTGGAACACAATACTGACCTGGTTTTAAAGGCTGCTATTGCACATTTGTGGTTTGTGACGCTTCACCCGTTTGAAGATGGGAACGGACGAATTGCAAGGGCATTAAGCGATATGTTGTTGGCTCGTTCCGACGAACAATCATACCGTTTTTACAGTATGTCGACACAAATACGAAAAGAACGAAATGCGTATTATGATATATTGGAGAAAACTCAAAAAGAGAATTTAGACATCACAAACTGGATTGAATGGTTTCTGAATTGTTTATTACATTCCATTGAGAACTCGGAGAAACTACTTGAGAAGGTCATTTACAAGCACGAATTCCGGATAAAACACTCCAAAGTGAACATGAATGGCAGGCAACTGAAAATACTCAACCTGTTAATGGATGACTTTGAAGGTGTACTCAACACAACAAAGTGGGCAAAAATAGGCAAATGCTCACAAGACACAGCATTACGTGACATTCAGGATTTGATTGAGAAAGGCATTTTGAGAAAAACCGAATCCGGAGGAAGAAGTACGAATTACGAGTTGATTACAATCAATTAAAAGATAAGCTCGCATCGAGCAAGCAATCCTCTTTTTGCAGCGACGGGCACTGTTGTCCCTCGAACCCGTCGCTGCAAATCACTAAATAGATGCGCAAAAGCTCACGCGACGGATATATGACCCCAATCAACGCACCGTCATTGCGAG
>JBAYGQ010000158.1:0-6189 GCA_041666585.1 Bacteroidota bacterium | reverse complement strand
TTTAATTTTATTAATTGAAGTACTAATTTGTTTTTTTAATCTATCTTTATCAGTAATTATAATTGAAATACCTTGATTATTATTTGTTTCTTTTCCTATTAAGATTTCCGCCAAGTCAACAAGTATAGGAGTTGATTTATCTTTATTATTTAAAATATAATTTGCAGCATCTTTAACATATTTATTTTCTTTGTAATTATTAACAAATGCAGCACTTAATAATTCGCCAGCAAATGCAATTGATTTATTATGTTTAAAAGATTCTATATAAGCTTCTATAGATAAAGAATTATTTTCATCGTTGATAATTAAAAATGAATTTAATTCATTGGATAAAATTGTATTGGTATAATTTCTCCAATTAGGTAAAACATTCCTTTTTTTATTTTCAAATATTTCCATTATGATTTTACTCCAAAAAATTTAATTTTGGCTTTTGTGTGTAAAACATCAAATTTTGTTATAACTCTTTCTAAATTAAAAGGGTTTGAAGAGTTCAAAATTTTTATATGTCCACGTTTGTCAGGTATTGGGAAACATAATCTTTCAACTAAATCTTGTAACTCTTTTTTAAAATATTCATTTTCAATATTATTCGAAAATTCTATTAATGCGTCTGAAAAAGAATTGATGAGATAAGGCTGTATCTCCTCAAATGTTCCTTTCCAATTATAATATTTAAGTGGCTCGGGTATATGCCTCATTAAAAGTGCGGTCATACTAATCCCTAAAAAGTAATAGACTAAAATGCTACCGAGCAAATAACAATCAATAGCATAACTTCTTTTTCTCATATCTTTTTCATAATATTGATAAATTATTTCAGGTGGTGCATAATTCCAATCACCAGAAAATGCTAAATCATCATAAGGTGATTTCACATCAAAACATAGAGAACGTCCTAAATCACCAATTTTTGAATCTTGCTTAAATAATAATATATTAGATGGTTTAATATCTTGATGAGAAATGTTGATTTGATGCAACTGTTTAATTCCTACTGCTATGTCATGCAAGGATTGCAGTCTCCATGTAAAATCAAGCTTATTTGACAAATTAATTTGACTCCTAACATCTCCATCTGCCAAGTCAAAAATTAGATAAGGGACTAAAGAAATTGTATAACCATCTACATTAACTTCGCCAGAATCTTTAACAAAAATAATTTTAGAAGCATGTTTTTTCTTACATAATTCAGATAGTCTTTTTTCATATTTATGTGCTTCTAACATCTCAGTCAAAACCTCAGTAATATTTTTCTTCCCATTATTATTAGAAAAAAAAGCACCAAAATTTAAAGCTTTAAGAAAACAAATTTCTCCTTCTTTTTCAACCTTGTAACAAACAGAAAAAAACGAACCTGTTGCATTAGGCAATCTATTGATTTTGGCTATTACTTTCCAACCTGTTTGTAAAGTTAACCCTAAAAGGTTATCAGCTGCGTTATCAGTATTCATTTTTTTCCTTATTTCTTAATTAAATTTCTGCTTCATCAATTACTTTTTTGCTTTTACGCTTCCCTCCACGGCTTATTCGATATTTGCTATTTCCCATTTCATGATTTTATTAATTACAATTGTAATAAATAATATTGTATATAACGGCTCAAAAATATGAATAAGCCCCCATAAATATTTATCAAACGTACATTGTAAATCTGGAATGTTATAGGTACCGATGGTTAGCATATTTTTTAAAGTTTCATAATATCTATCCCAAATTAAATCTTGATAATGGTTAATTTTTAGGTGTAGTATTGTAAAATAAGCTGCTACTTCGAAAAAATTCACTATAAGTAATAGAAATGATCTAGCTAAGCTTAAAAGTTCTTGTTTTTGGTTAAACAAAAGAAAATAATCAAGAAACATATAGCAATAATCTGCAAATCTTAATAATAATAATATAAAAATTATCCATGTCCAATTGAATGAAAAAACGAATGAAAAATGCCATGGCATGATTATAAAAATTACTATATATACCCAAAATATGACCCAAAGCTCGGTAAATAACCCCATTAAATCAATTTTATATTTTCCTAAAGTTCCTTTATAAAAAAATTTAAACAAGTGCTGCACTAATTTACTATTTGAAAAGGAATTTTTTAAAAGGATATGGAAAAATTCTAGTGGATATCTACAATAAAATAATAAAAAATAAATAATAGAAATTAGAAACCCATTAGAAAAATCAAGTCTATACTCTGGCTTTTTCCAGTTTTTGTGTACCCATTTAATTATAAAACAATTATTCATCTCTGATATCTCCGTTTACTTTTATCTTTATTACTTCTATTGCTTCAAGTCCATATCTATCATCAGCCCTAAAAGCTAAATTGCGTTCGCTTAGTTTTATATTTATGTTTTTGTTTGCTATCTATGTTGAGCAAGATTTCGGGGTTATCGCAGAGTATGAGTTGATGCATATTTCATCTCACATTTTTGGTTTTGTAATATTACAAAGTTAATAAAAAATTCTGAATTCGGAATGCTGAATTCTGAATTGTTGATAAAATGTCTGTACCGGTTTTAGAAGAGAGAAGCGACCACCCCTGCCCCTCCTAGTTTAGGAGGGGAAATTTTAAGACTTTAGTGGTTGGATTCTTCACTGCGTTCAGAATGACAGCGTCGGTGCGGGATGACAGTCTTAAATTATTTTTCACTTTTCGTTTTTCATTTTTCATTTTTTAAGAGCTTAAAGGTTAGATTCTTCACTTCGTTCAGAATGACAGAGTCGGTGAGGAATGACAGCGTTTTTTTCCGTGGGCGATTCTGTTTATGCCGGAGAGGTCTTTGATGAATTCGATGCTGTATTGTGTAGTCGAGAAAATATCTATGATTTTGTCGCTCTGTCCGTAGCCGATTTCAAGCATAAAGGTTCCGTTTTCGCTCAGTATTTCCGGAAAAATCTGGGCATATCTTCTGTAAAAAGTCAGTCCGTCGGAGTTGTCGGTCAGTGCGAAATCGGGTTCATAGTTTTTTACTTCGGGCTGAAGTGCGTTATATTCTTCCAATTCCACATAAGGCGGGTTGGAAATTATGAAATTAAATTTTATATTCTCAGGTATTGTTTTTAATATGTCAATTTGCTGAAAATCAATATTTGTAAGTGAATTATTTTGAGCATTAAGCCTCGCAACAGCCAACGCATCTTCCGATAAATCATAGGCATAGACTTTTGCGTCGGGACACTGCTTAGCAATAGACAAAGCGATGCATCCGCTTCCCGTACCGAGGTCGGCGACAAGATAATCTTGCTTTTCAAATCGTTTTAAAGCCTCATTTACTAAAATTTCGGTCTCAGGTCGGGGAATGAGTACACCCTTTTGAACAAGTAGCGGAATACCGCAAAAATTTACGTTTTTCAAAATATACTGGAGGGGTTCTCTCTTGCCTCTACGGATTACATAATTGCGTAATATATCGAGTTCGTGTTTTTGCAGGGGCTGGTCGAAATGGGTATATATTCCTATTCTGTCAATCGAAAGGACATCGCACAAGAGCAATTCGATATTTAATCGGGGCGATTCGATTCCCTTCTGCCCGAAGTAATCACTTCCCCATTTGACAAGTTCCAGAACAGTCCAGATTTTATCAGGATTTTCCAAGAGTCTTTGATAACAGTGAGAGCAAAGCCATCCTGATGAACACTCCGTGCGTAACCTGTGTCTGGATTAAAACATTAGGATACGATGCAAGCTGATAGTCTAACTCAACTCCGTAATTAACAGGTCCCGGATGCAAAAGCACAAGATTGGGTTTACGGCTGAAATGAGCAAGATTGACTCCGTAATACCGGGAAAACTCGCGTATGGACGGAAGTAAACCGGATTCCATTCTCTCACGCTGAAGCCGCAGAACCATTACGACATCGGACCAATCAATCACTTCGTCAATTGTATCAATTATCTTGGCACCCCATGCATTCAGGTGGCGCGGGAGCAAAGTCCCGGGACTGCAGAAAGCAACTTCGGCACCCAAAGTTTTCAGCAGGGTAACATTCGAGCGAGCCACGCGGCTATGGAGGATATCGCCAATGATAGTAATCTTTGTTCCTTTGATTTTGCCGAACTGCCTGTACAATGTATAAGAATCGAGCAAAGCCTGAGTAGGATGTTCGTGTTTGCCGTCGCCTGCATTGATAACGACACCGTCAGTGTTCTCCTGCAAAAAGTTCGGTGCGCCGGAAAAGCCGTGGCGGATAACGAAGATTTTTACATCCATCGCTTCGATAGTGCGTAGTGTATCTATTAATGATTCACCTTTTGTTACACTGCTTGAAGCGGACTGGAAGGAAAGCACATCTGCGGAAAGCCTTTTTGCCGCCAGTTCGAACGACAGCTTTGTCCTTGTGGACGGTTCAAAGAAAGCCAGAGCAACAACAACACCGCGTAAATCGTCGAATTTGACACCATGCTTGAAATTGTTGATAAAGTAATCGGCTCTTTTAAAAATTTTATAAATATCATCGTAAGTCAGATCGTCGGCTTGCAGAAGGTAAGGCTTGGACAACAGCATGTCTTTGGTTACTTCAAAGAGAACATTATCATTTACCATATTGAAAAATTAATAGTTTAAAAATAAATGCGAAACACCTTCATACAAAAATAAAAAAAAAGCCGTTCAAACGAACGGCTTTTGTGTAAAGTTCCGAAACTTATCTTTTCTTTTTCGGTGCAACTTTCGGTGCAACTTTTGCTTTTGCGGCTGATTTCTTGTGTGCTACTGTGTCAGACAATGCTTTGCCCGGTTTGAATTTTGGCACTTTCTTGGCACCGATTTTAATTGTTTCGCCTGTTCTCGGGTTTTTGCCGGTACGTGCTTTTCTGTCATAAACAGAGAATGTACCAAAACCGATTAACGTAACATTTCCTCCGCCACCAAGTTCTTTAGTGATGGAATCCATTGTTGCTTTGACTGCCTTTTCGGCATCGACCTTTGTCATGCCTGCATGTGCTGCAACGGCGCTGACTAGTTGAGTTTTGTTTAAACCCATTTTAAAACCCCATAAATTAGTAAGTATTGAAATGAACAATTACAACAAAACAAAATTACGTGATTTTATCATACATTGCAAGCTTTTTTTTTAAAATTATGTGATTTTTACAAGTTTTTATCAAAATATTTTTCCACACACCCTCATTTTTGGCTAATTTTAGACAATTTTGTGTTTTGAGACTCCCATTTCATCAAACGGAACATTAGGTAGGTTTCCCAAAACTCCCTAAAACACAAGCAAAATTTGTACGAATAACCAGACATACAATTACTACCGAAATTTATTCTAATCTCTCAAACTCCTTGCAGGATGCGGGATTTGAGAGGCAATACCCGGATATTACAAAATGTAGAATTTTTGCAAAATTGTATGTTCCTGCATCCCGCATATACAGCGGAGTTCCGCCGAATGCCGCACTCAGTCTTGCTTGTCACGGTTAAAATAAAATCTCTTCAAAAACATCTTTTATCTTTTTCAAATAATTTTCTTTAATAAATGTTATTTTTTTGGGAATGGTGATTACATGAAAAAACGAATCAACTTGCTTTATAAATATATTTTGATATTTCTATTATTCGGCTCTTTACCGGCATTTTCGCAGTTCGGAATCAATAAAGTACAGTACCAGAGATTTACCTGGAAATACATTGAAACAAAACATTTTGATATATATTTTCACGACGACGCAACTTATCTGGCGAATTTTACCGCTGTTGCCGCCGAGAATGCTCTCCAGTCAATTCAGAATACTTTGAATTACAGACTCAGCAAACGTGTCGCTTACATTATTTATAACTCTCACAATGAATTTCAACAAACAAATGTGATAAACGCTTACATGCCTGAAGGTATCGGAGGCGTAACAGAGCTGTTTAAAAACAGAATTGTTGTTCCCTATCAGGGAGACTGGGAGCAGTTCAGGCATGTAGTTCATCATGAGCTTGTTCATGCGGTTCTGAACGATATGTTTTACGGCGGAACAGTCCAGACTGCAATATCCACAGGCAACATGGCTCAGATACCACTGTGGGTAAACGAAGGTCTTGCAGAATTTGAAGGCAACAAGGGATACGATGTCAATACAGATATGTTTATGCGAGACGTTTCATTAAGTGAAAATCTGCGTGGGTTGGAACATTTAAACGGGTATATGGCATATCGCGGCGGTCAGACTTTTTACTGGTTCATTGC
>JBAYGQ010000157.1:0-6212 GCA_041666585.1 Bacteroidota bacterium | reverse complement strand
GATAATAATGGGAAATTTGTAGAAAAAGATCACAATGCTATTATTGATGCTGCATTTGGCAAAATATTAACTGTTGATAAATTAAGTATTCTTAAACAAGCTTCAAGAAATGTAGATAATAACCATCAATCATTAAAAGAACAATATATGCATGGAATGAGTTCACCTGGTCAAAGTAAAGAAGATGCACAGAAACAGTTTAACGCTTTTGTCGGCGGTAAGAAAGAAGAATATAAAAAAGATCCAGATAAAGGTTTATATTCATTAGGCGAAGGAATGCACGCATTAATGGATTCAAAATGTAAAGAACATGAGGGTTTTCAAGTGTGGATAGGCAATCCTATTGGACAAGATGAAACCTCAGGTTTAAAAACAGTATTAGGAGCGGCAGGAGCAGGAGGTGTTTTAGAACTGATACAAGGAGTAATGGGAGGGATTCATTGGTTAAACGAAAAACAACCAACTAAGGAAGAATTTAATGCGGCAGTTAAAGAAATACAAGAATATTATTTTAAGGCTTCAGATGATCAAAATACTCAAACTAAGTAAACGAAAAGATAAATATTTTATATTAGCTTTTTTCTTCTCATTGATTATGAGCGAGCTATTATCGAATCATATTTTAGATATTAATGACATTATCCGAAAGCTGTCTGCTCTATTACCTGTTAATCTATTCTTCGATTTATTTTTTTTAATAATTATAGGAATAATTTCACTAATCTTTTATTTTGCATATCTTCCATATTCCATGTTGATGATGTTAAATGAACAGCATTTCCATTTAGATATTCATTCTGAATTATTAATGCGGGTATTTAGTATTTTGTTTTACTTAACAATTTATTTATTTGTTTTATATTCAAGATACTACAAACAAAAAAAGGAAATTGAAAAATTATCTGGTGAATAACGATAAAGAGAGCGAACTGGGAGATTTCGGAGTGCGTAAATAAGCTGTTGTCTGAACTGTGATTTTTCTGATTTTTGTGATTAAGATGATGAAGAAAATAAAGATGAAAAATTGAAATCAAAATAATCAAATGTATCACACAAATCATAGTTCAGACAGTTGCTACGAGCCCTTTGGCAGGGTGCTGGCTTAGGTGGGAAAGAAAACACGCAATACTTTTATAGGTAAGGAAAACGACAGAGAAAGCGAACTGGGAGATTTTGGTGTGCGTAAATTCAGTGACGAAACAGGTAGGTTCACAAGTATAGACCCCTTATTTAGTGAAAAATGAATAGTGGAAAATGAAAAATAGAAGAAATCTTATTTATGGAGAATAACAGAAATATCAAAAATTCCGACAGTTTGGCAGGCTCTGCGCTTTTGCCGGAAATCCGTGATTTAATTCATGAATCCAGAAATTGTGTCGCTGTATTTGTTAATGCCACCCTTACAAAATTGTACTAGCAAATCGGTCACAAAATCCACAATGAATTATTAAAAGGCGGGCGGGCAGATTATGGAAAGCAAATTATTGCTACTCTGTCACAACAATTGGTAGTGGATTTCGGGCAGGGATTCAGCTATTCTGCCTTAACAAGAATGGTCAAATTCTGTGAACTATTCCAGGATTTTGAAATTGTTGCTACACTGTCGCAACAATTAAGCTGGTCTCATTTTAAGGAATTGATTACAATTGAAGATGTATTGAAAAGACAATTTTATACTGAACTGAATCGCTTAGAAAGTTGGAGCGTAAGAACGCTTAGAGACAGGATAAATTCGATGCTGTACGAAAGAACCGCACTATCCTGTAAACCTGAAGAACTAATAAGTATTGAATTACAAAAAATTAAAGAAAAAGATAAAATTTCACCCGATATTGTTTTGAAAGACCCTTATTTCCTTGATTTCCTCGGTCTTAAAGACCATTACATCGAAAAAGATATGGAAGATGCAATATTACGGGAACTGGAACTGTTTATTTTAGAACTTGGTGCAGGATTCACTTTTGTTGAAAGACAAAAAAGAATAGTAATTGATGATGATGATTTTTATATTGATTTACTTTTTTATAACCGGAAACTAAGACGGCTGATTGTAATAGAACTGAAAACAGGGGATTTTAAAGCAGAATATAAAGGTCAAATGGAATTGTACCTAAGGTGGCTCGATAAATACGAAAAGCAACAGAGTGAAGAACCTCCGTTAGGTATAATTTTATGCACCGGAAAAAAGAAGGAACAGATTGAGCTACTTGAATTAGATAAAACCGGAATTCATGTTGCTGAATATTTAACAGTTCTTCCGCCTAAAGATGTATTGCAGAAAAAACTTCAGTCGACTGTAAAATTGTCGAGGGAAAAATTTGAATTAAATAAGAATAAATGATTTTGGATAGTTGGAAGACCCGCTTATTTAGTGAAAAATGAAAAATCGAAGAAATCTTATTTTATACATTGAATTAAATAGTCAAATTAGATGTGCATTTATCAGGGAAATTAAAGAAATCAGATGAATCCGGGTGCTGACAATTTCACTTGAAAAACCCTACAAATGATTAAAAGCAGACAAAGAAGATTTCTGACAAGCAGGAATGACGCTATTGTTCCTACCTTACGAACTTTACGAACTGATTATTTTGTAAATAAAAACTTATTATCGTATATTTGCGATATACGTTATGGAGGTATTTTGGAACATAAAGAAAAAAATGAATACAGTGCCGAAGAAATTAAGCTGGCTCGCTTTGCCAAAGCTCTCGGACATCCCGCAAGGATACAGATAATCAAATTG
Source organism: Bacteroidota bacterium (assembly GCA_041666585.1). Classification (GTDB taxonomy): domain Bacteria; phylum Bacteroidota; class Ignavibacteria; order Kapaibacteriales; family UBA2268; genus JBAYGQ01. The sequence continues at coordinate 3,466 of JBAYGQ010000157.1, read as the reverse complement.
CTGGCTTCTAAGGATTCCTGCTTTTGCGGAAATATCGTAGATTATCTGCCATTATCGCAATCAACAGTATCTCAGCATTTAAAAGAGCTGAAAGACTCAGGATTGATTAAACAAAGAATTGAGCCTCCGAAAATTTATTATTGCATTAATCAGGAAAACTGGGAAATAGCAAAAACTCTGATTGAAGATTTTATTGAATCAAATAATGTAAAATGTGTGATAAAAAAGTAGAAGAAAATTCTGAATTGAATAAGGATTGAAAGAATTTGATTTTAGAATAAAGTGTGAATAATATGGAAAAAATCACAAGCAAGCTAAGCTTTCTCGACAGATACCTGACATTGTGGATATTTCTGGCAATGTTTATCGGAGTGATTTCCGGTTATCTTTTTCCGGGAGTAGCCGGCTTCTGGCAACAGTTTCAGATAGGAACAACAAACATACCGATAGCAATCGGATTAATCCTGATGATGTATCCTCCCCTTGCAAAAGTCAGGTACGAAGAGCTTTGGGACGTTTTTAAAAATGTAAAAATTCTGACTTTATCATTGGTTCAGAACTGGATAATCGGACCTGTGCTGATGTTCTTCCTTGCAATTCTGTTTCTTCCTGACCACCCCGATTATATGGTCGGTCTGATTATGATTGGACTTGCAAGATGTATTGCAATGGTAATTGTATGGAACGAACTTGCAAAAGGCGATACTGAGTATGCCGCGGGATTAGTGGCGTTCAACTCCATATTTCAGGTTTTGTTTTTCTCTGTCTATGCATATTTCTTTATCACTGTGCTTCCGGGCTGGTTCGGATTGCAGGGATTCAAGGTAAATATCACAATCGGACAAATAGCACAAAGCGTCTTTATTTACCTCGGAATTCCTTTCATTGCGGGAATTGCAACGAGATTCACGCTGATAAAAATTAAAAATAAGGAATGGTATCACACAAAATTTATTCCGAAAATAAGCCCGATTACGCTGATAGCACTTCTTTTTACAATACTTGTTATGTTTTCACTGAAAGGTGAGTATATTGTAAAAATTCCCTTGGATGTGTTAAGAATTGCAATCCCTCTTCTTCTTTACTTTATAATTATGTTCCTTGTATCATTTTATTTGGGAAAGAAAATCGGAGCGGACTACTCAAAGACTGCGACTTTGTCTTTTACAGCGGCAAGCAACAATTTTGAGCTTGCAATTGCGGTGGCTGTTGCGGTGTTCGGAATAAATTCAGGAGAGGCTTTTGCGGCAGTTATCGGACCTTTAGTAGAAGTGCCTGCACTCATTGCATTGGTCAATGTAGCACTGTGGTTTCAGAAGAAGTATTTTGGAAAAGATGTAGAAGGTACTGTTAAAGCACCGGATTTGTGCAGTTAATTATATATAAAATAAATTTGAATTAATAATTTGTGGAGATTATTATGAAAATTTTGTCAATCGTTTTAATTTTTTTAGGATATGCTTTTGCTTATGCCCAGCCACAAATCGTGATTCAGGGAAATGATGTTTACGATTGGGGTAAGATTAATCCGAAAAATAAACCTTTGACTGCAAAAGTTAAAATATATAATAAAGGAAACAAAACCCTGAGAATCGGTGAAGTGAAACCTGATTGCGGCTGTACAACAGCTCCACTTGATAAAAATGTAATTGAGCCGAATAAGTATGCAACACTTAGCATTTCTTTAAAATCAGAAGGCAAAGGGCAGATGAAGAAATCAATCAAGATTACCTCAAACGACCCGAATACACCAATTAAAAATCTTATTTTGAAGGCAGATGTTTTTCATCCCATAAGTTTTTCAAGAAAAAGTATAATATTGGATAATCTGACACTGAATAAGGAATCAGCCATAAAAGTAGTAATCACAAACAATACGAATAAAAATATTATAATCAAAAATGTGATTACCGAACCGAAAGGGCTTATTACCAATATTAATAAGAATACAGTGTTAGCGGCAAATAAAGAACTGACAATGGAAGTAAAATACACTCCCAAAAAATCTTTGAAATTTACAGGTAAAATCACTTTAAAAACTAATGATAAGAACATCGGTGATGCGATTATTACAGTAATAGGAGTTGAAAAAAAATGAAAAAAAAAACCGACAAAAAAATAGCTTTGAATCAGTGAAGCGATGGAACCTTGAATGTTTAAACAATTTTTAAATAAAAATCAAATTCTGATACCGGTAGTGTTATTACCTGTCTGGTTAGTTCTTTATCATTACCTTGAACCTATAGCAAACGGCTTTGTTTACGATATTCTGAGGATGGATAGAACAACTCGTATTACAGAAGCAATCAGGTTTTTTATTTTCGAAGTACCTAAAGTTTTGATGTTGCTTACCCTGATAGTTTTTGTGGTAGGAATTATAAGAAGTTATTTCTCAGCCGAAAGAACAAGGAAAGCACTCGAAGGCAAGCCTTTGTTCGTCGGTAACATTATGGCGAGTACTCTTGGTATAGTAACGCCGTTTTGCTCCTGCTCTGCTATTCCGCTGTTTCTCGGATTTGTTGAATCGGGCATACCGCTCGGAGTAACTTTTTCATTTTTAATAGCGGCACCGATGATAAACGAGGTGGCTCTGGTACTGTTATTCGGCTTATTCGGCTGGCAGACCGCATTAATCTATGTTTCAACAGGTTTGTTTATTGCGATTTTTTCAGGCTGGGTTATAGGAAAATTAAAACTTGAGAAGTGGGTTGAACCCTGGGTTTACGACATAAAAGCGGGAAATCTTGAAATGGAAGAAGAGAAACAGACTTTTAACCATAGGATTGAAGCGGGTTTCACGGCAGTTAAGGAAATAGTTGCAAAAGTATGGATTTATATTGTTATCGGTATTGCAGTCGGTGCGGGAATTCATGGATACGTACCGGCTGACTTTATGGCTTCGTTTATGGGCAAAGATATCTGGTATTCAGTACCGTTAGCAGTTTTGCTGGGAGTGCCTATGTACTCAAATGCGGCGGGGATAATTCCGATAGTTCAGGTATTACTCGAAAAAGGAGCATCGCTGGGAACATCGCTTGCATTTATGATGGCTGTGATAGGCTTGTCATTGCCCGAAGCAATCATTCTGAAAAAAGTATTAAAATATCCTTTATTATTTACGTTTATAGGGATTGTGGCAACAGGGATAATGATTGTGGGATTTTTGTTTAATTTTATTTTTTAGTTTGTTTATAATAAATAATTGGAGAGGAAATGGATATACTTGTTTTAGGACCCGGATGCATGAATTGCATTACTCTCGAAAAAAGAGTTCGTACTGCTGTCAGGGAATTACAGCTAGATGCCGAAATATTTAAAATATCAGACTATACTAAAATTGCTGAATATGGGATAATTAAAACTCCTGCATTAGTTATAGATGAGAAAGTCATTTTTTATGGTAAAGTGCCAACTGTCAATGAGCTAAAAGAGTATTTAATCAAAGGAGTAAACTAATGAAAAAGCT
>JBAYGQ010000156.1:0-6229 GCA_041666585.1 Bacteroidota bacterium | reverse complement strand
TAAATTTATTCGGGTCATCATCATCAAGATTTAACTCATGTTCGGATAAACCCATTATTACTTTAAGGTAATCTTCTTCGGTAAGAAGTGCTTTCTCCAGAACTCCGGTTTTACCGGGTTGAATAACAATATAAGATTCATAATAAACTATTCTTTCTACGTCTTTGGTAGGCATCCCGAGAATAGCACTTATTTTGCTCGGCAGAGTGCGCAAAAACCAAACATGCACTACAGGCACGGCAAGCATAATATGTCCCATTCTTTCGCGTCTGACTGATTTTTGTGTTACTTCCACACCGCATCTGTCGCAGACAATGCCTTTGTAGCGGATTCTTTTGTATTTTCCGCAGGCACATTCCCAATCTCTGATAGGACCGAATATTTTTTCACAGAACAAACCGTCTTTTTCCGGTCGGAAAGAGCGATAGTTAATAGTTTCCGGTTTGGTTACTTCCCCATGAGAACGATTCAGAATGTCGTCCGGAGAAGCAATCCGGATTGAGATTTGCGAAAAACCTTTTCTTGGGATTGATTTTGATTGCATTGATTACTCCTAATCTATACTTTTTTAATAGTTTTTCAAATTTTATTCGATATTTAAATCCAGACACAAACCCTGCAATTCGCGAACTAAAACATTGAATGATTCGGGAATGTTCGGATTTGGCATATTTTCACCTTTTACGATTGATTCATAGGCTTTTGCCCTGCCTTGTACGTCGTCGGATTTGACTGTAATCATTTCCTGCAATGTATGTGCGGCACCATAAGCTTCAAGTGCCCAGACTTCCATTTCTCCGAGACGCTGTCCGCCAAACTGTGCTTTTCCTCCTAAGGGCTGTTGTGTAATTAATGAGTATGGTCCTATGGAGCGGGCATGTATTTTATCTTCGACCAAGTGGGATAATTTAAGCATGTAAATCACACCAACGGTAATTTTATCCACGAAAGCATCACCTGTTCTACCGTCGTAGAGAATTGTTTTACCGTCTCGAGGCAAACCGGATTTCTCTAAAAAAGTATTTACTTCTTCCCAGGTAGCACCGTCAAAAATCGGGGTCGCAAATTTAATACCGAGCCGGACACCTGCCCAACCCAAGGCTGTTTCGAAAAGCTGACCGAGATTCATACGGGAAGGTACACCCAAAGGATTCAGAACAATGTCCACCGGCGAACCGTCAGGCATATAAGGCATGTCCTCTACAGGGACAATTTTGGATACGATACCTTTGTTACCGTGGCGACCTGCCATTTTATCACCGATTTGAAGCTTGCGTTTTTTAGCAACATAAACTTTAGACATCTGTAAAATGCCCGGCTGAAGCTCGTCTCCCGCCGCAATTTTATTTTTCTCAACCCTGAAAATGACCTGAATTTCATTTCTTCTGAATAAATAATTTTTTACCATCTCTTTATACAAAGATGAGTCATCCTTATTGCTTACAAAAGCCTGTTCCGGGTCAATCAACTCAGGTTTCAAAGTACCTTCTTTATACTTTGCCTCAATATCTTTGATTTGCATTTTCGTGCCGCTTCGGAAAATTACACTTCCATTGTCATGTTTCAAACCGACAGTTGTCTTTCCGTTTATCATAGCCGCAAATCTTTTTATGAATTCATCATCAAGTTCTTTGATTTTTATTTTTTCGTTCTTAGTAATCTGATCCTGATGTTTCTTTTCATCCGAACGGATTTCCTTATCAGAACTGACAAGCTTTCTCTGGAATAATTTTGTATTTATAACAATCCCCTTTATACCGGGTGTTGCTTTTAAAGATACGTCTTTTACATCTCCTGCTTTATCGCCGAAAATAGCTCTAAGTAATTTCTCTTCAGGAGTTGGGTCGGATTCACCCTTAGGAGTGATTTTACCGATTAAAATATCGCCTTCCTGAACCTTTGCACCGGTTCTTATAATACCGCTTTCATCAAGGTCCTTTGTTGCTTCTTCACTTACATTCGGAATTTCTCTTGTAAACTCCTCTTCGCCCCGTTTAGTATCACGTACCTGAAGAGTAAACTCTTCAATATGTATTGATGTAAACACATCTTCGGCAACCATTTTTTCGGAAATAATGATAGCATCTTCAAAGTTGTACCCTCTCCAGGGCATGAACGCAACCATAACGTTTTGACCGAGGGCAAGTTCACCGTTTTGTGTAGAGGCTCCGTCGGCAAGAGGCATTCCCTTTACTACTCTCTGTCCTTTATGTACAATCGGTTTTTGATTTATACATGTATCCTGATTAGTCCTGAAGAATTTTTGTAGTTTATATTCAAACAACCTTCTATAATTGAAGGATGTCAGTTTTTCACGTTCTGTTCTAAGATCATCATACAGAATTCTAATTTTATCTGCACATACATAATCCACAACCCCAGGTCCTTCCGAAAGTAGCAAGGTACGGGAATCTTTTGCAACGCGTGCTTCCATTCCTGTACCTACTACAGGAGCCTTCGGTGATAGGAGAGGCACAGCTTGACGTTGCATGTTCGAACCCATAAGTGCACGGTTAGCATCGTCATGCTCAAGAAATGGTATCAGTGAAGATGCAGCACTTGTTATCTGGTCTGTTGAAATATCGAAAAATTCAACTTCGGAAGGATGTACCACTACAAAGTCTCCGGATTTTCTGGCTTTTATTTTATCGCCGAATATCCGATTCTTTTCGTCAGTATCAGTAGAGGCGGGTGCAATAATGTAACCGTCCTCTTTCTCGGCAGTAAGATAAACAGTTTCTGTTGTAACCTGACCGTTTTTAACTTTTCTGTATGGAGTTTCAATAAATCCAAGATCATTAATTCTTGCATGAATTGCTAAGGATGAGATAAGACCGATATTTGGACCTTCCGGAGTTTCTATCGGGCATAACCTTCCATAATGAGTATAATGAACGTCACGGACTTCAAAACCTGCTCGTTCCCTTGTTAAACCGCCCGGTCCTAATGCGGAAGTTCGGCGTTTATGAGTCAGTTCAGCCAAAGGATTTGTTTGGTCCATAAACTGAGACAATTGGTTTGTACCGAAGAATTGGTTTATAACCGAAGTGATAGTTCTTGCATTAACAAGCTCCTGCGGAGCAAGGTTTTCGCCGTCATGAATACCTAATCGTTCACGGATGGTTCTTGCCATTCTTGCCAAGCCGACATTAAACTGTGAAGTCAACTGTTCGCCAACCGTTCTGACTCTTCGGTTTCCAAGATGGTCAATATCGTCTCCACTTTGTTTATCTTCATGCAGTTTTATTAAATATTTAATAATTGCAACTATATCTTCTTTTGTTAGGGTTGTCAGTTCATAATCGATTCCCAATTTCAGTTTTTGGTTTATTCTGAAACGACCTACAATACCGAGGTCATATCTTTTGGGATTGAAAAACATTTTTTCAAGCAATGCTTCAGCCGTTTCAATATCCGGCGGGTCGCTGGAACGAAGTTGGCGATAAATTGCTTCAAGTGCATCTTCTCTTGTGCGAGAAGTATCTTTTGCTAAAGTTTTAGCAATAATAGGTTCTTCATTGGGGTCGCCGTAGCTGAATAAGCGAATAACAGATATTTCTGTTGTCTGTAATCTTTCGAGCAATTCAGGTGTAACAATTACATCACGGGTAGCGATAATCTCACCTGTAGCCATATCCACAACATCATTGGCAATACGTCTGCCTATATATGTTTCATCTAAATCTTTTTGTTTAACATCTTCAGCAAGGTCAAAAAGATTTAGCAATTGTTCATCTGAAGAAAAGCCTAAGGCTCTTAGAAGAGTAGTAACAGGAAACTTCTTTTTCCTGTCAATATATGCAAACATTACATCGTGAATATCCGTAGTAAACTCAACCCATGAACCACGGAAAGGGATAATTCGGGCAGTGTAGATTCTGGTTCCGTTCGGATGGATGTTGTCGTCAAAAAACACACCGGGGGAACGATGAAGTTGAGTAACAATAACTCTTTCTGCACCGTTAATAATGAAAGTGCCTCTGGGAGTCATTGCGGGAATGTTACCGAGATATACTTCCTGCTCGACAGATTCGATATAATCTTCAGAATTCTTTTCTGCTTTGCTTGATAATCTCAACTTTGCCTTTAACGGTTTGGCATACGTCAATTCACGTTCGCGGCACTCTTCCTCTGAATACTTCGGCACTTCTATGCTGTAGCTTACAAAAGCAAGCTGAAATATTGAAGACGGGTCTTCTATCGGGAAATTATTTGTAAATGCCTGTTGAAGACCTTTAAATTCCCTTTTGGAAGGAGTGATGTCCTCCTGAAGGAAATCTGAATATGCCTTCAACTGTACATCAAGCAAGTCCGGATATGAAGTTTTCCTATGAGTTCGGGCGAAATTGATTCTTTCAGTCATCCTGACAATTTCGCTGTCGCTTTTTAAAATTGAGTAACCAAAATTCTCTTCTGTTTTCATCGGGTACCCCGTTTATTTTATAAAAATTATTGTCAAATTTATTATATAGTTTGAAATAAGAATTTCTGATGCGTTTTCACTCAGAAAAAGCATCAGAAATCCGTAAACTCATTGTAACTGCCATAATATTTATATACTTAGATTTGGAAAAGTCGTTCAAAAAAAAGATAAATATTAATTAAAACAACTATTTATATTAACAAGACAAGAGGGATAAACGGCATTCAGCCATTTACCCCTAGTGCTCTCAGACAATTTATGTGTTACTTCAATGTAACTTTAGCGCCTGCTTCTTCAAGCTTCTTTTTAATTTCGTTAGCGTCATCCTTTGTAGTACTTTCTTTAACTACTTTAGGCGCGCCTTCGACTAGATCCTTGGCTTCTTTCAATCCAAGACCTGTAATTTCACGTATAACTTTGATTACGTTCAATTTTTTATCACCTGCTTCGGTTAATTCAACCAAAAATTCTGTCTGCTCTTCTTCCTGTTTAGCTTCAGCTACGGGTGCGGCACCTGCCATCATTACCGGTGCGGCGGCTGTTACACCGAATTTTTCTTCCATCGCTTTTTTTAATTCGGAAGCTTCGAGTAATGTTAAATTGGAAATTTTTTCGAGTAATTCTTCTACGTTTGCTGACATTATATCTTCTCCTTAAAAAAAATTATTTTCTAAAATTAATTATGCAGCCTTCTGTTTAGCGACTTCTTCAATTAATGAAGAAAGGTCACGAATAACTGCGTTTATTGAACCTACTATTCCGCTCGCCGGAGCTTCAAGGCTACCGACAATAGAGGCATAGACTTCTTTTTTAGTCGGTAAGTTAGCTAATTGTTTTAACCTCTTGCCTTCAAAAAATTGTCCGTCAAGAACTGCCCCTTTTAGTTGCGGTTTATCGAATTTTTCTACCTGTTCTTTCAGGATTTTTGCAGGTGCTACCGGGTCTGAGTATCCGAAGATAATTCCCGATTCACCTTGCAGAACAGAATCCGGTAATTCAGGGAATCCGCCGACTTCTTTCATTGCGCGGTCAATCAGTGTGTTCTTGGCAACTTTCATTTCTACGCCCGATTTTCTCAATTCACGGCGCAATCGCAACATGTCGCTGACCTTCATTTTCTTGAAGTCAACAACATAGAAGCCGGAAACCCGCTTGAACTTTTCGACTAAATCCGCTTGAATCAGTTTCTTTTTTGCTTTAGTTATCATAAATTCCAACCATATTTATGTGTATTCTTAAATACGGGCAAAACCGTCTATTTTGTAGCCGGAGAAGCATTTGCCGTTGTATTAAGAGTGCGTAATTTCATTAATTATTCTTTTCCGCTGAACGTCTGTTCGTTAACAATTACACTTGGACCCATAGTGGAGCAGAAATAAATACTTTTTATATATTTACCTTTTGCCGAAGTAGGTCTAGCCTTCAATATACTTGTATAGAAAGTCTGAGCATTTTCTACAATCTGCTCAGGTGTAAAAGAACACTTACCTATAGAAGCATGTACATTGCCTGTTTTGTCAACACGATATTCAATTTTACCTGCTTTTACTTCGTTGACTGCTTTGGCTATGTCAAATGTTACAGTTCCGCTTTTTGGGTTCGGCATTAAACCACGTGGACCTAAAATCCTTCCGAGTTTACCTACTTCACCCATCACATCGGGTGTAGCAATAATTACATCAATATCAGTCCAGCCGCCTTTTATTTTTTCTACATAATCTTCCAATCCGGCATGATCGGCTCCTGCATCCAAAGCTTCCTTGTCCTTGGGTGACTTTGCCATGACCAGCACACGGACTTTCTTGC
>JBAYGQ010000155.1:0-6234 GCA_041666585.1 Bacteroidota bacterium | reverse complement strand
TCGGAGAAATTGTCCATACAGAACAAATCAATATCTCGTCCGGAACAAATAATTTAAATCTGAAACTACCCGAATTGGCAGATGGTATCTACTTCCTTCAGATTAATGATTCTCAATTTTCAATTAATAAAACCTTTCTGCTCATACGTTAATATCAGGCACGTTGGGCAAGGTACACACCTCCGATAATCAAAGTGCCTCCAATAGCAAAAAGAACCGTAATCTGATGAGAGAAAAAAATCATTGCTAACGCAGTAGTGAAAATAGGCTGTAAATTATTGAATACTGCAACTTTGCTTGCCTCAATTTTTGTGAGTGCAAAGTACCAGATAGCATAAGAAATACAAGAAGAAAATATTCCGAGATATAAGAGTTCCAGCCAGTTTGAAGAGGTCAGACTCGAAAATGCACTGAGATTCACACCTTTTTCCAAATATAAAAATATCGGTACATACATCAGAAATCCCAAAATCATAGATAGAGCGGTTGAAAAAACAGCCCCGTATTTAATTGTGATATTTTTTCCGAGGATAGTATAAATAGCCCATGAAAAACTTGCAAGCAGAAGTATTAAGTTCCCTTCCATATATTCGGATTTGAAGTCAATTCCTCTTTCTAACAAGATTAAAACAGTACCTGCGATAGCTACGGCTATACCTGCAATTTTCATCAGTTTACTGCTTTCTTTCAGAAATACTATTGCTATAACGAGTACAAAAGCAGGAGTTAAAGCATACGCTAATGCTGCATTCGGTGCAGTGGACATGTGTACACCGATAAAGAAAAGAAACTGATTGTCAGGTATGTTAATAAATCCAAGTAACAGAAAAGTAAGAATATCTTTTTTCTCTACACGCTTAACTTTTTTTCTGTTGAAGAGAATCCAGACTGCAAACAGCAGAGCCGCAATCCCCCCGCGGATGAAAAGCATTAAAGGTATATGCAGAGAAGAAGTTAAATCTTTTACAACGATGTGTGTGCCGGATGCCATTAATTGTTGTAACAGAAGCAAAAAGTACATTTCAAACTTTCATTAATTTTAAAATCATATTTTCCTGAGCCTCATAATGAAACACGGATGTTGCTTTTTTACATTCTTCTTTGTACTTTTCCTTATGTTTGTCTATTACAGAAATAGCATCGGCAATAGCTTTAGGATTAGAATCAGACGGAATAATTTTTCCGATTTCAAATCTATCAAAAATCTTTTTTAAAGCCGGAAGGTCGCTCGAGAGCGAAGGAATCATAGCCATGCAATATTCAAAGATTTTATTCGGCAGGGCAAGTTCATAAGAAAATGAAACCGGTTCTATAAAAGAAACACCTATATCTGCGGAGCATGTCCAATGATGTAACTCATCATAAGGGACAGTACCGCAGAGATACACACGGTTACTGAGGTTTTTACTTTTTACAAATTCTTGTATTTCATTTTTAATGGGTCCGTCGCCGAGCAGGCAAAACACAAAATCATTCATATATTCCAATGATTCAATAATTTTTAATATACCTCTTCCGGGTAAGAGCATACCCTGATATAAAATAATTTTCTGTTCTTTGCTTATCGGATAAATATCACGGAATAAATCGGCAGAAACATAATCTCGATATTTCGGTAAATTCATAATCACTTGAATTGGCTTTTTCCATTTAAAATAATTTTGTAAATATTCAGCATCAAGTTCACCTGAACAGAAGATTTCATTTACATATTTAATTAATCTCTTTTCAGCGAATGATATTAATTTTTGTTTTATCGGATTATTGAAAAGAGGTCCGAGAGCGGAATAAATTTCACGTGAATCATAAAATAATTTACCACCGTTAATCCGTTTCAACTTCGAAGCGGGATATAGAGAATATAAATCCTCTGCACAATAAATTTCCGATTTAACAGAATGAAAGTACTTTTTTACTTCTTTAGAAAATTCAAGAAACCGTTTGTAAGCCCGCTTATAATCAGGTATCTGAACAGGTATCAGACGGATATTTTCTTTCAAATAAGCAGAAATATCATTTTCTTCGGCGAGTGCAATTATGCAAACGGACAGATTATTTTTAGCAAAAATGCGTGCTAAATTGAGTGTTCGTGCATCATGTTTCAGAACATTAAGAGAGATGAAGCAGACATCGAATTCCTTATTAAATGCCCTGCTCATATTAATCACGAAATTTAAAATGGAAGGTACTTCTGAGCAGACCTCTTGCATGGAAGCGCTCTTTAAAGTAAATGAGTTTATCCGAAGGAGTCATCGGGTCTTCTGATGATGTATCCTGAGAGACACCGATATCTAACCACTCGTAGCCGCTGTCTCTTGCCCATTTTGCGATATAATCGAGTGCTAAAAAGTTTGGTCTGAGTTCTTTATGTTTATAGTAAAGCATAATGTAAAAGCAGAGTGCAACCTTACTGTTAGTAAGGAACATCAAGGCTCCGGCTATGGGTTCATCACCTGCATATACCATAAATAATTTTAAATTGTCAGGTAATAGTTCACGGAGTTTATACAAATCTTCAAGACTGTGTGTCGGTTTTACATTATGTTTGGCTTTGTTTTCTACTAAAATAGGATAGAATGCATCGTAGTCATCGCTTTCTACAATATGAATTTTTCCTTCGCGTTTAATTTTCTGAATTTGTTTCTGTGTTTTTTTATCATAATTATGTTCGTAATCTTCTGTCAGATTTATAGCATGCGAGATGTAGTGATATTCAAAGTCAAATCTGCGGTATAGCATTGCATACTCGATATGCTGATTATAAAACTTATTATAAATAATAGGAGGAGGAATAAGGTAAATATCACGAAAATTATTTGTTCTGAAATATTCCATCATCGCGTCCACAATACCTAGAGATATATTGAAAGGTGCATCTTTTGTAACAATAGAGCCGTAACTCGCACCCATCGGTGACCAGAAAACTTCTCCGTTATCGCTTAATCCGCCGGGCAGAACCCCTACTAATTCACCGTCACAACGAAACATCAGATGATGAAAATTGAATTTATCCTTCGGATGATAATCCAAAAAAGCCTGCTTGTGGAACATTGTGCCGTTGTTGGAATCGTTAACGAATTGTTCCCATTCTTCTCTGTTAGCTTCTGAATAATTATGTACGGTGATGTTTGACATTTGAGATTTCGCCTTGTTTATTAAAACTAAAGAACAAATTTAAGAATATGTTAATTAAAAGAAAAAAAATAAATAACTTGTGTATATGGTTTTCGTTTATTAGTTTTTAAAAATATTTTGGAATGAAATCCCTGAAATAATACACAAATTTTTAAAACGTCAAAGAAACTTATTTATAGATGTATAAGCTAAAAAAATATTTGCGATGCAATTTATTTTCCAAGGAGAAAAGAGATGGTAGAAATTAAAAGAATAGGTGTGATAACCAGCGGGGGCGATTGCGGAGGACTTAATGCGGTAATTCACGGTGCGGCACGTATGGCTCAGAATCTCGGAATTGAAATTTGTATGATACCGAACGGGTATGCCGGACTGTACAATCTTAATGACCTCCAACCCGTGTTTATGGATTCTTCGAGAGTTGACAGGATTTCTTCAGAAGTTGCAGGTTCCGAAGCGGGGCACTCGCGCGTTAAAATATCAAAAATTAAAGATCCAAATAAATTTAATATTATTAAAGCAGGCTTGAAAAAACATGAAATTGACGGACTTGTGATTGCAGGAGGCGATGACACAGGTTCTGTGGTTCTTGATTTGATTGCTCATGGGATTCCATGTGTACATGTGCCTAAAACTATGGACATTGACCTTCAGCCATACTCGGTCGGAGGTGATTCGACTATCAACCGCATTTCTAGATTTACTTCCGATTTAAGGACAACAGGTTTGACTCATAATCGTGCATTGGTTATTGAAGTATTCGGAAGATATGCCGGACATACTGCGTTTCGGGGTGGTATCGGTGCGGATGCTGATTGTATATTGATACCGGAAATAAATGTTGATTACGAAGTTGTCTATCATCATTTTAAGAAAAGGTACATCAGCCGTTTGGTTTCAAGCGATGTGAAAGGCTCTACATATATAATTGTTGCCGCTGAGGGTGTGAAGAATAAAGAAGGGAAATACTTTACTGATGATGTTTCGGGACTTGATTCATTCGGTCATCAGAGATTATCAGGTGTAGGTCAGTATATACGCAAACAGCTTGAGAACTATATGAAGCAAGATCCTGATTGGGGAGAGGTACTCAGAAAAGAAGGAATTTTTGTCGAAGGGATTTACGAGTTTCCTGAAATCCGCGAAATTGCACTTGGACATCTTGTACGTGCAGGACAAACTTCAAGTTTCGATGTTGCATTCGGAAAACAAGCGGGCGGAGGAGCTGTATTACTTCTAAAAAACGGAATCACCGGAGTTACAGTAGTCAGTGTAGAACATGAAGAAATTACTTACATGCCGACGCAGGATGCGATAAAACAAAGGCTTGTGGACAGTAACGAAGTTCAGTTTTATGAAGCACTCGGTATCTGCTTCGGACGTGAACCCGATGAATTTATTCCTAAGTTTGTTCCACAGGTCGGGACGGTTCACAGAGTATTTTAGAATGCTGAAATTAGTATGTAAAATATTTTACACTTTACAAACTTTACAAACTTTATGAACTTTACGAACTGATTAAAATGGAATTCAAAGATTATTACAAGATTCTTGGTGTTGAAAAAACTGCGACTTCTGAGCAGATTAAATCTGCTTACCGAAAACTTGCACTGCAGTATCATCCCGACAAAAACAAAGGAAATAAAACTTCAGAGAATAAAATTAAGGAAATAAACGAAGCATATGAAGTTCTGAAAAATCCTGAAAAGCGCAAGAAATATGACAACATAAATTCAAATTATTCACGGTACAGGCAAACCGGCAATCAGCAGGATTTCGACTGGTCGCAGTGGGTCAATCAGTCTCAGCCTCAATCAGGAAGGACGGGTAGGAAAAGTAAGTTTTCCAATTCGGGTAATTTCTTCGAGTCCGGCGGGGGTATGTCTGATTTTTTCGAGAAAATATTCGGAGGCGGATACTCTCAGAAAACTGCGAACAGGGACGTTCCGGCTATGGAGGAAAATTTAAGTGCTGTGCTCGAACTGACGCTTGAAGAGGCTTTTCACGGAACTACGAAATTACTTTCTGTTGACGGCAGAAAGATTGAGATTAAGATTAAACCGGGTATTGCCGACGGACAGACATTGAGGATTTCAGGCAGGGGTGCAGGTCTTAATTCAGGTGATTTACTACTGAAAATATCTATCCTTCCTCATAAAAAAGTAGAGCGCAAAGGCGACGATTTATATATTGACCTGCCTGTTGATTTGTACAAGGCTCTGCTCGGAGCTAATTCACGGCTGAAAACTTTCGGCGGTATGTTGAGTATTAAAATCTCACCTGAAACACAGAATGGACAAGTGCTAAAACTCAAAGGACAGGGGATGCCGCATCATAATAATCCCGAAACGAAGGGAGACCTTTTTGTTAAAATTTTGGTGAAGCTTCCTAAAAATTTAACCGACGAGGAAAAAGAGCTTTTCAGAAAATTGCAAGAGTTAAGAAAAGAATTCTGAATTCTGAATGCTGTCATTCCCGCGGAAAAGGGAATCCATTGAAGAAAATTGAAGAGAAAAATAGAAATAAAAGTATATTCAAAAGGGGCTCTTGGAAACAGGATGAAAACACGTGAAAATATTAGTTTCTTTGCTTGGAAAGATAATTCGCATACATATGAATTTGAGAACTATCAATACAGAAGAAATTTTTTTTTGAAACAAATAATTGCCAATTCCGTTAATATATTTATATTTGTATTAAATTAATTTTAAATGTTCTTTAATAAAAAAACTTTTGGTTTTTTGTATGAAATTGCCTAATAAAATCTTGAAATGTCCAATTATTGACACAGTGATTGAAATTAGATTCAATTCTAAAATAAATCCAAATGCTATTTTTGGGATAATTTATAATAACTTAAAAAAAGAATATCCCAAAGTTGAGACACTTCCAATATTACAAATACCTGAACAATTACGTGAAAAAGACCCTGTATTTAAATACAAACCTTTTTATAAAATATCTGATGGAAAATATTCCTTACAAATTGGTTATGATGTAATTGCCTTCGGGTCAGTCATGCCTTATCCTGGATGGACAATGATAGAAACAAAATTTTATAAAAATATCAAACAAATTTTGGCTTCTGATATAATAGAT
>JBAYGQ010000154.1:0-6246 GCA_041666585.1 Bacteroidota bacterium | reverse complement strand
TTGAATAGTGAACAGTTGATTGAATTAATCAGAAGCATCAACAAAGCCGGGGCATATATATCCGACTTACTTACAAACCTTTTACAATGGGCACGCTCCCAAAGTGGTCATATCAAGTATGAACCCGATAACATTAATCTTAAGAAAATCGCTAAAGAAAATCTTGAAATTTCGATGGTTAACGCCGATAAAAAACAAATTAAATTCAATATAGACATTGATGATGATACTAGTGTTTTCGCGGATTATAACATGACTTCCACCATTTTCAGAAATTTGATTTCTAATGCTGTCAAGTTTACTCCGGACAACGGAGAAGTAAATATTTCTACAATTGTAAATTGCGATTATGTAGAAGTAGCTGTTAGCGATACAGGTATCGGTATAAGCGATGAAGATATGAAAAAAGTGTTCAGAATTGATGTACACCATAGTACATCGGGTACTTCCAAGGAAAAAGGGACCGGATTAGGTCTAATACTTTGCAAAGAATTCGTTGACAAACACGGAGGTAAGATCTGGGCAGAAAGTCACATCGGTAAAGGTACTACATTTAAATTTACCTTGCCCATAAATTCTTTGCATAGGAAGAAGAAACCATCCTGATTTTTGAAATTAGTGGACAAAATATTTTTCTATTTTTAGCACTTTCAGATTACACAAAATATTTTTTTTAGCTAATCATTTTATTTAACTATATAATTTCTATTTTATTTCTTAATTTTGCCTAAATAAAATTATTTTATTGGTAGAAAAACAATGAATTCCCTTCTCCTGACAGGCACAATAATAATACAACTAGCACTTGTGTCTTATTCTATTGCCGTAATCACCGAACAGAGAAAACAAATTATAAGCAAGAACGTTTTGTCGTTTTTTACTTTCGCTGTATTTTTCAATATTTCGGCAAATATTTTCATGATAGCCGGTTCACGAAACTCAGCTTTTACTGTGCATGGTCTGATTGGTTATTCGGCACTTCTCGGAATGATGATAGAACTGATTTTAATTTGGAAGTTAAAAGCAAAAAGCGGACTCAATGCCACAGTCTCAACCCCGCTTCATTTATATATCAGAATTTCCTATCTATGGTGGTTAATAGCTTATGTAACAAGTGCAATAGTAGCTTCTGCCAGGATATAAACAATGTTTCAAACAATTTTATTAGAATTTATCTTTCAATAATATGTAAAATAAAAGCCCTCGTAAGCATTAGATTTACAAGGGTTTTTATATATAATGATGCGGAGAGGGCGAGATTCGAACTCGCGGTAGAGCATAACCCTACGTCGGTTTAGCAAACCGGTGCCTTAAGCCACTCGGCCACCTCTCCTCTGAATCTTTCGATTTTTTGAGATTTCAAAAATACAATTTTTTATGTAATCTGAAAAATATATTTTATTTCTTACTGCTTCTTATCAATTATTAAAGCACTCGCCTGAGCAGTCGGTGTTACCAGCAAATCCTGAATCAGTACATGTTCCGGTCGTGTAGCCGCAAAGAGAATTATTTCAGCAATGTCCCTTCCGGTTAACGGCTTATATCCCTCATATATTTTCTTTGCTCTTACTTTGTCTCCTCTGAAACGTACTTCCGAAAATTCTGTTTCAACTAAACCCGGGTCAATATTTGTAGCTCTTACTCCTGTACCGATTAAATCTATTATCATGCCTTTTGTAAGAGCTTTTACTGCATGTTTGGTTGCACAATAGATGTTTCCCGCCGGATAGACTTCGTGTCCGGCTAATGAACCTATATTAAAAACATGACCTGTTCCACGCTCAATCATTTTAGGAAGGATAGCACGGGAAACATAGAGCAGTCCCTTGATATTGGTATCAATCATCTCATCCCAGTTATTATTATCACCGTCCTGAATTTTTTCCATACCACGTGCCAAGCCGGCATTGTTTATAAGTATGTCAATTTCTTTCCAGCGTTCAGGCAGGTTTCCGAGGAATTGCTCAACTTCATCATGTTTCCGAATATCAAAATTCATATTATAAATTTCAGCACCAAACCTTTTAAACACGCTTTCAGATACAGACGCAAGTTGTTTGTCTCGTCGTGCAATCAGCAGAAGTCTTACTCCGGCTTCACCGAAAACTTCTGCACATGCCGCACCGATTCCCGCAGAGGCACCGGTAATTAGTACTGTTTTGCCTTTTATGTTCATCGCACTTACTCCGTTAATATTGTTCAATTCTGTATTTCTTTGTCTGCTCCAAAAGGCTGATTATACCTTTGTTTCCCACGATATGTCCTGAACCTACAACCACAAAATAGACACCTTTTTTCTGTAAAAATCCCTGAATTTTTTCAGACATTTTAACATTTCTCTTATCAATAAATTTAGCTGTAATTTCTTTCATCGAAGGAATTGTATCGGAAGCATCATTTATTAATTCTTCGAAGACCTTTGTGTTTCCTATTTTCCAGGCAGAAAACATTTTACCTATATTCTGAGTGGATTTGTTCAGGTCATCAAATGAATATTTCACAAAATCATCAGAGTTCTTTTCTAATTCTTCAAATAAAGCTAATTGTTCAGCAAAAGTTTCGAGTTCGATTATTTCTTTTTTACTTTTTGCTTTATCAAGAAAATGCTTGTCAATCCCCTGCTTCTCATTGTAACCCATTGCTTTAAGTTCAAGCTGTTCAAGCATCAGAGCCGCAAACCATGGTTTGAACTTATTAAAAATATATTTTGGAATTTTATGCTTTGCAAAAGAATCAGTAAAAAGAGCAAAAGTTTTTACAGAAACATTGTATTCAAGCAGATTTGTATCGTTGTAATAAGCCTTTTTCATTACATCTGTCGGATTAACTTCATTGATATTCAACTCAACAACAAGTGCGTCGGAATCGTCGAAAGCTTCTTCTATTCTTTTATCGAGAGGATAAAGACTGTCGTTTGCAAGATGAATGGAACCGAGTAAGTAAACTGTAGCTTTACCCGACTCAATCTCCCACATAAAAATACTCGGTTCGTGCGGTACCCGTGTTGTAGAACAAGAGAAAAGTAAAAGAAGAAGAATCAGAAACTTTAAATATTTTTTCATTTAATATCCAATTATTGAATTCAGTATAGAATACAAAATTACAAGGATTTTTATATTCTAATACAAAACATTTTTTTTCTTAATAATTATTGGATTTAGACATGATTCAAATGCAGGACAAACACACATTCCGAAAAGTATTTTTTAATATATTATTAAAAAATTTTTGCCATAAAAAATAATGTTCGTAATTTTGTAATCCAACAGGGCCCGTAGCTCAGTTGGGAGAGCGCTAGAATCGCACTCTAGAGGTCGTGAGTTCGACTCTCATCGGGTCCACACGGCAATAGTTCTTTAAAATATAAACAATTTCTATTTTCTAAGTTCTATTTTCTTTCTTCTAAAATTGGCCCGTGGTGTAACTGGCAACACGTCTGACTCTGGATCAGAAGAGTTCAGGTTCGACCCCTGACGGGCCAGCGAAGTATAAAAAAACCTTGCAGAATTTATTTAGCAAGGTTTTTTAATTCTACCACTTTCATTCCGTCATATTCGGAATTCTTCCAGTATTTTTTACACAAATTTTAGAGCGAACAGACGAGGGCGCATGTTTTTAATCCTCTTTACAAAGCTCCTACTTTGTAAAGTTGTCTTTTATAATTTATTCGCCTATAAAAACCGGCTTACGTTTTTCCAGAAATGCCCGTTTACCTTCGATATAATCTTTGCTGTCGTAAACTTTTCGGCGTAAACCTTGAATCCGTTCAAAAGTTTCCGGACTGATTGCATTTGAATTTCCGAGAATCCGAAGTTGTTCTTTTATCACCGCAATGCTTAAAGGTGAATTCTGAATCATCTGCTCTGCGTGAAACATTGTATAGGATTCGAGTTCGTCAACATTCGGAACAAGATGGTTCAATATACCGTGGTGCTTTGCCTGAGTTGCGTTGATAGGCAAAGCAGTGAAAAACATCTCTTTTGCAAGATGCAGACCTACCATATTAATAAAATGCAGGATACCGCTCGGATTGTACGGCACACCGATTTTTGCGGGAGTAATTGCAAACGAAGCGGTTTCTGTACCGATAAGCAGGTCGCACACAAAAGCCAGGTCGCAGGCACCGCCCCACACTCCGCCTTCTATCATAGCAATAACGGGACCAGGATAATGCTGGATTACACGAATAGCCTGCTCCAACGGGTCGTTATATGATAGAGGGTCTCTGCCGGGTTCGGGCAGTTCGTGAATATCCAAACCTGCAGACCATATGCGGACACCGCGGTGAGCCCTTATAATTACTACTCTTGCATTGTTTTCCTTGAATTTGTGAAGTGCTTCGATAATTTCGTTAAGCATAGCTTCAGTCAGAGAATTGCGTTTTTCGTCATTATTAAAAGTAATAATCCCGATTAGATTTTCGAGTTTCGTTTCAATAAATTTCATTTTGTATCCATTTATTAATATTTAATTTCAAGTTGTGAAATAAAAATAGTCTATTATTTTCTTACCAAAAAACTTCTTCCCAATAACGGGACATAAATACATCTGTTTTTGTTTTGCATTCATCGGGCTGGATGGGTAAACCGAGGATTTCTTTAAGTACAAGAAGCGGAATATTGGCACCTGCATTAACCGTAAGCATCAAACCACCGGCGGCATAACGCGGATTTACTTCAATAAAATACATACCTTTTTCGTTCAGAATAAACTGCATATTGCAGACTCCGACCATTTTCAATAAACGGCAGATTCTGCTTACCGGCTCTGCGAAAGCAGAATTATCAAGGGTTTTTGCCTTAACGCTTTGTCCGCTTTTAACCGAAATACGCATACGGGGAGCCACTACCAACGCCTCGCTTGTCCTGTTGCAAAAAACATCAACGGTTACTTCTTCGCCTTCAATAAACTGCTGTACAACCAAATCAGGAAATTTTGACAAATAAAAATCAAGCTCTTTACGGCTTTCAACTCTGAATGTATTATTGGAAGAGCTTCCATTGTGCGGTTTAACAAATAGAGGAAAATCAGAATCACTGATTTCTTTCAGTTCATTCGTACTGTAAGCTTTTGGAGAAAGAATATTATTTGCACTCAGAAAATCAGCCGTTAAATTTTTATTATTGCACAGTGCGATAGTGTCAGGTTCGGGTAACAGTGTCAGCAGACCGTATTCCTTCAGATAATCACTATGCTCAGAAATCAGCTGAATCTCACCGGAATAAATCGGTAGAAAAACAACTGCATTTTCTTTTTTTGCAATTTCAATTATCGTGGCAATATAATCTTTGCTGTCGGCTCTCGGAACGATATAAAATTTATCTGCAAGACGGAGACCTGCGGCGAGTTCGTCGGCATCGAGTGCAATCAGTTTTACGGGAATCTGCGTTTGCAGACGTAATGATTTAATCACATTAATTGCCGAGGCTGTTCCGGCAGAGCTAATCAGGATGTTTACTGTTTCGGTCATAACTGATTTTTTGATTTAAACTTATCTAACAAAAATAAGAAAAATTCTGCTTCTATTAAGATAGTTTATTTCTTTACGAACTCAATTGTAACTTTTGGCACAGTGATTGCGTATTAGAAGTAAAGATGATTTGGAATAATTGAATTAAGAAAGGTGTAAAATGGAAACGATATTGCTGAAAGCGGGATTTATAATGGTTGCGGCACTCAGTCTGCTTGCAGTCCATTTAACATCCAAGCTTTCCGTCAAAAGAATTTCAGAGAATGAGTCAAAGAAAACAGTTAAATAAACACTGATATTGTCTCATTGCAATTATTAGCCGGAACTTGTGATTATGGGAAAAATGAGGATTTACATATTGATTTTTGCGGGACTGGCGCTGTTGGCAAGCTGTCAGCCCTCTGTCCGTTTTACTTCAAAAGCAGGCTACGGAAAAACCAATCCGAACAAGAATGACAACAAACCATATCTCGTAATTGACGAAAGCAATTTGAGTTCTGTGCAAAAATCAATTCTGCATGAAGCCGAAACATGGCTCGGCACACCCTATTGCTGGGGCGGAGAAGACAGAGGCTGCACAGACTGCTCCGGTTTTACAAAAAATATTTATCAGGCAATCGGAGTGAATTTACCGAGAACTGCGGCTGACCAATTCAGTGCGGGTTTGCTTGTTGATATGGATAATATAAAAACAGGTGATTTAATATTTTTCAAAAAGGGTGATAAAATCACGCATGTCGGAATATATATCGGAAACAATCAGTTTATACATGCTT
>JBAYGQ010000153.1:0-6267 GCA_041666585.1 Bacteroidota bacterium | reverse complement strand
TATGGGTATGATAATTGTAGCGGAAATCTTCCATTACATGCTCGAACTTGTAAAATACAGAATTATAATATTTTTCTAAAATATTAGCAATTCGTGTCATTATAGGTTTGTTTTCAAGCAGTAAATCATGTTTGTAGTTAACATTCGGGAACCATTGCAAAAACATATTTATCAGCGGAGGAAGAATAACATGAATGCCCTGACTGACTAAATCATTAACTATGTTGTGATTTCCTATCGGATTGTATTTAACGTAAACTTCGCCTACTACTCCTATCTTCGGAGCTTTTTCGCGGGCAAGTTCAATGTTGTTAAAATCTGCAACAGCCTTTTTCAATAATTTGAGTAGAAACTTTTTATCACTTTTTTCGATTCCGCTTACAGCAAGATTATTATATTTTTGAGCTAAAGAATAAGCCTCTCCCTTGTATTTCTCTCTCGGTGCAATAGCATAATACATTTTAGAAATAGCATCACCGAATAAAATTCCGAGAACTCCCTGCACTATCAGCTTTGTTCTGCTTAGTTTGAAACCGGGTTGATGATTCAACAGTTTGCTCGAAAGTGAGATGCCAATTACCGGAATATCGGCATAGCCGTTTTTGACTAAAGCTTTTTTGATAAGTGACAGATAGCTGGAAGCGCGGCATTGCCCGCCTGTCTGGCTAATACCGAAAGCAATTTCGTTACGATTGTATTTGCCGGATTTCAATGCTTTCAGAATATCTCCGATTATAAGGGTAGCAGGGTAACAGATTTCGTTGTTAACATATTTTAATCCTAGTTCTACTGATTTTTGGTCCGAAGGCGGCAAACATACTACATTATAACCCATAGCCGAAAACGGTGCAGAAGAGTATCCTGAATGGAACTCAGAGAAAAACGGTACTAAAATAGTTCTGTTTTTATCTGTTTTCAGAAACGGTTTTGTAGTTTTACGGGGAGTAATAATTCTCGTTCTTGCCTTCTTGTTCTCGTTTGCTTTCATTGATTCTATTAAAGACCTGATTCGGAGTTTAAGCGAACCTGTGCTTGTCAGCTCGTCAATGCGGATTAAAGTATAATTTTTATTCTCTGATGCAAGTACATCCTTTAGCTCATCAATTGTGATTGTATCGGGACCGCAACCGAAATTATTCAATTGTACAAATTCCACATCATCATAATTGCATGCCCATTTTGCCGATTTATATAATCTGTTCGGATATGACCATTGCGATAAAATATGTAAATTGTCAACAATGGGTGCCCGGTCAAGTGGAATAGCATCTTCAGTAATTACGCTGAATCCGAAATCTGTGATTATTTCCGGGATTCCGTGATTAATCAACGGATCTACATGGTATGGTCTTCCGGCAAGCAGAATGATTTTCTGTTTGTTCAGACGGGCATTGTTAATTATTTCTTTACCTTTTTCTACGATAGTTTGCTTGAACTTGTCCTGCTCTGCAATAGCAAGAGTTAATGCTTTTTCAAAAGTTTTCTTCAATATCCCAAACTGAGAAAAATAGGCAAATAATGATTTTTTCAGCAAAGTTTTGTCATTAAAAGTAACATTCGGCATATCCATGGGAATGTTATAGGATTTCTTAGGTGCTATAGAACTGTCAATAACAGTAGGATAGCCTGAAACCACAGGACAGTTGAAGCAATTAGTCATTTCGGGATATTCGTTTTTTTCGTAAGTAACTATCGGATAGAAAATCCTGTCAACTTTTTTTTCTATTAAATTGAGTATATGCCCGTGAGCTATTTTAGCAGGGTAGCAAATATTGTCGGACATTACAGTTCCCGCACCGGTATCGCTAAGCTCCTGAGTTGACTTGTCTGATAAGCTAACGGCAAAACCACACTCTGTAAGCAATGTAGTCCAGAATGGAAAATTTTCGAACAGATTTAAAATCCGGGGGATACCTATTGTCATCAACGGTTTTGTATCGGGAGTAAGTTTCCTATCGAAAAGCAGTTTATATTTGAACGCCGGTAGGTTTTCACCTTTGCTTATTTTATCTCCGTTATTAGTGTATATTTTTTCGCAACGGTTTCCGGTAAAGAAAATATTTTTATTGCCGAAATTCAGTTTGCTCACTGTACAAGTATTGTCGCATCCTTTGCAATGTATATATTTAATGTCGTAATCGGCTTTATCTTTAAAGTCCTTTAGATTTCTAAGTGAACCTTCTAGTATTTTATTTTCTTTATAATTATCGCGTGCAGTTAGAGCCGCTCCGTAAGCACCCATCAATCCTGAAACATCCGGACAGGTTACTTTTTTACCGAGGACATTCTCGAAAGCCTTGTGTATTGCCGGATTTCTGAAGGTGCCACCCTGAACAATGATATGGTCTCCGAGAACGGAATTATCAGTTATTTTAAGAACTTTATGAAGACAGTTAAAAATGACTGAATACGCAAGACCTGCTGATATATCTTCGAGCGACGCCCCTTCGCGGAATGATTGTTTAACCTTGGAATTCATAAACACAGTACAGCGGGTACCAAGGTTGCAGGGTCTTGTTGATTCTAAGCCCAGCTTAGCGAATTTATCTACAGTATAATTCAGAGAATTTGCAAAGGTCTCAATAAATGAACCGCAACCGGATGAACAAGCCTCATTGATTTCAATATTGTGAATCAGACCTTCTTTAATAAAAATCGCTTTCATATCCTGCCCACCGATATCCAGTATAAAAGTAACTCTGGGATCGAAAACTGACGCTGCACGGTAATGGGCTATTGTTTCGACAATACCGAAATCAAGGTCATAAGCAATCCGGATTAAATCCTCACCGTAGCCGGTAACAGCACTTGCAGTAATATTTAATTCAATATTTTCTCTTTCGGAAAATGTTTCGAGTTTAGTAAGCCCTTCTCTGACAGTTCCAATAGGATTTCCGGAATTGTTTTTATAAAATTCAAATCCGATTTTACCCTCGGAATCAATAAGAACGATTTTAGTTGTTGTAGAGCCGGAGTCTATTCCAAGGAAACAATTTTCAGTACCTATTTCTTTTATTGTTGTTCTTTCCGCTTTTACACGGTCTCGCTTATTTGTCCAATCTAAGAAATCAATTTTATCAACAAATAGAGGACTTATTCCATTGGCAAATGTTTTTATTTGATTTTCAGATTTTTTTATTAAATCAAGTAGTTTTGCAAAAGTTATCTGATATAATTCGGGATTTGAAGATAGGGCTACACCGATAGCGGGAATTAATTCAGGATTTTCTACAATAATCAAATCTTCCGTGTTGAAACCGAAAACTTCAGTAACTCGATTTTTCAATGTAGGAAGAAAAGATAAGGGACCTCCTGAATAAATCACTTTTGGAGATGCCAAACTACTTCGTAGCAGAGAATTCTTTATTTGAATAGCTACCGCATGAAAGATAGAAGCGGCTATGTCTCCTCTTGGTATTTCACGTGCTAATAAATTCTGAACATCTGTTTTAGCAAAAACACCGCAACGGGAAGCAATTGCATGAATTTCCTTTGAATCTTCAGCTAATTGATTCAGTTCCTGATGTTCAATATTCAGAAGTGTTACCATTTGGTCTATAAAGGCACCTGTACCGCCGGCGCAACTGCCGTTCATCCTAATATCGTTTCCGGTTGTTTCATTAAAGAAAATTATTTTCGAATCTTCTCCGCCGATGTCAATTAAAGTTCTAGCCTCAGGATGGAAACGGGAAGTGTATTCTGCGGAAGCAACAAGTTCCTGAACAAAAGGAAGACCGAGTTTCTCACTGATACCCATACCGGAACTACCTGTTATTGCAAGATCAAGAGTAGATTCTCCGATTTCTTCCTTTGCTTCAGAAATAATATCAATTAAAGTTTGTATGATTTTACCGTGATGCCTGCGATAACGCGAGAATATATGGTTGTCGGAATAATCAAGTGCTACAACCTTTGTAGTGGTCGAGCCGATGTCTATTCCAAATTTAATATTCTTCTCGTTCATAATTTTCGGAATTTCATAATAAAATATATTTTACAGGAAAAAGCAATATAAGCATTTTTTTTTAATTTCGTATATTAATGTTAATTCTCATTGTGCTTTACGGGTATTTAATTTAAATATGTATCTGATACTCTTTCTTTGTGTTAATATATATTGAAAAATATCTTGAATTATTAATTTTGTAAATGTTTAGCTACAAAAATATAGCAAAAATTGTTACAATTTTAGAATGTTTTTTTCTTTAATATTAAACTGTTAGATTGTGCAAAATGTCTATTAAAACAAAAAAAGGCTTTTTATGTTCAGGAGTTTTCAAATATTTTTTATTTTTCTTCTTTTGCCGCAACTAAGGCTGTTCCCTGTGGAAATAATTAAAGCTGAAGTTGAAAAAGAAAATGTAAAAATTTATAATACAGACCTGAAATCACAGTGCTGCTCAGAGTTCTATATCGAAGTCCGAATAGAAGATAAAATTATTACTATTACAGAAAGAGATACATCACAACAAAAATGCCGTTGTATGTGCAATTATGATTTGGATATTGCAATTACTCAATTGAGACCCGGAACCTATACAACAAATATTTACAGAGAAGAACTAAAAAAATATCATTATTCTTATGATACTTCATATTATATCGGCAATGTCCAATTCGAGATTAGTACAGGATTAGCCATGCCTCCGAATACAATTTCATTTAATCAAAGCAAATGTCACGATACTACGGATTTTAGCAAAGCGGAAGAAAATTCAAATTCTCAGAATACAACTTTTTTTAGTCCTTATATTGATGGAAAAAATCAACTTCATATTAAAAATTCCGGCAAAATACTGAAAATAAATATTTTTGATTTGCTTGGAAACCGCCTTGGCACTTATGATTTACAAGTATCTGATTCTGATATATTCATTTTAAATTTAAACTCTTTGAATCCATCAAGTTATTTGTACAAAATACTTTTTTATAATTATCATAGTAATGAAATCAATCTACTAAATATAAAATAATCCTTTAAGGAGTCGTTATGAATCCGAGAAAATTACTAATCGAAATAATAATTATTATAATAGCGTTCAGTTCAAATCTACAATCACAACCTATAGATTTGTCTAATATCTCGTCTCAACTCGGTACAACCCATGCAGGAAAAGACTTTTGGTTTACATTCCATCCAAATTATTCCGGTCAGGGTGCAGGTGTATATATCTTTGTAACATCAAAAGTGGCTACTCCGGTTACACTTGAGGTACCGGGAAAATTTATGCAGCAAAAGTCCACAATTCCGTATAAGACGATTTATTTTGTAATGCCATTCACATCAGCCCAGCCCTTTAACACTCCAAACAATCAGGCTCCGCCTTATGAACAAGTCTATTACGGTGCAGGTATTCATGTTTATTCTGATGATGAAATCGTTGTCTATTGTGCTTCTACAACCAACGGTTCCGCAGATGGATTCACAGCTTTTCCGGTTTCGGTATTGGGTAGGGATTATATAGTTTCTTCATGGGCTGATACATTTGATAACACTACTTTATTCATGCCGAGCTTTACCAGTATTGTAGGAGTTTTTGACCAAACAAGAGTCTATGTTTCAATCGGAGGTTCATTATCAACTAAAACAGTAGGAGGAATGAAGCAGGGTTCTATTAATAACTGGACATTATATAAAGGCGATGTGTTGATAATCCCTTCAGCCGGTAAAGATGCTGACTTATCAGGAACAATCATTACATCTACGAAACCTGTTGCTGTTATCTCCGGTAACAGGTGTGCGAATGTACCTTCGACAGAGCAAGGTTGTGATTATTTGATAGAACAGGAAATTCCCACTTATGCTTGGGGAAAGTCTTATTATGTTTCTCCGATTTATACAAGAGCAAAAAATTCTTATATAAAGATTTTTTCTAAGGATGCTGAAAATACAATTTATCGTGACGGTTCAATGATTGCGTCGTTGAAAACTAAAGGCGGAATAGAAACAGAAGGTTGGCTTACAATGCGCGCCGACCAAGGGAAACCGAGACCGGTTGTAATTAGCGGAGATAGACCGATTAGTGTTTCTCAGTTCAACCCCTCAAGAGGTGATGACAATACAGGTATAGATCCTTTCCAGATAAACCTTGTTTCAAAAGAACAATTTCAGAAAGAATTTTATTTTACACCACCCAAGGTTGAAGGTGGTATAGGATTTAATTTGAATTATATTAATATTATTTATCAGCCTACTAAGGAGGGATTGATTCCCGATGAATTAGAAATAGGTATTTACGAAAATCAGAATTTAAACTGGTACAAGTT
>JBAYGQ010000152.1:0-6290 GCA_041666585.1 Bacteroidota bacterium | reverse complement strand
GACACAGAAGCCACAATCAACCGGTACTGATGTCCGCCACGAACAGGGCATTTATCACTTCACAAAATCACGGTTTTGCAATTCAGGACGGAACTTTAACCGAAGGCTGGGAGCCATATTTCATTAATCTGAATGACGGCTCTAACGAAGGTATCCGGCACATAAGCAAACCGATATTTTCCGCTCAGTTCCATCCTGAAGCCTCAGGTGGTCCGACAGATACAGAGTTTTTGTTTGAACAATTTATTGAATTGGTAAAAGAATGGAAAGAAAAATAAATAAAGTATTGATACTTGGTTCAGGTGCACTGAAAATAGGTGAAGCGGGAGAATTTGACTATTCCGGATCCCAAGCATTGAAAGCACTGAAGGAAGAGGGAATCTTTTCAATTCTTGTAAATCCGAATATCGCAACTGTTCAAACTTCCGAAGGCATAGCAGACAGTATCTACTTTCTACCGATTACTCCCTATTTTGTTGAGCAAGTGATTAAAAAAGAAAAACCGGACGGAGTCTTACTTTCCTTCGGAGGACAAACAGCCCTAAATTGTGGCATTGCACTTTTTGAACAAGGTATTTTCAAAAAGTATAATGTTGAAGTTCTCGGCACGCCGATTCGTGCAATTATGGATACTGAAGACAGAGAACTTTTCGTCAACAAACTTGCCGAGATAGGAGTGCTGACTCCGAGAAGCATTGCTTGCAAATCAATAGATGAGGCAAAGAATGCCGCTGAAAAATTAGGATTTCCGATAATTATCAGAGCAGCTTACGCTCTGGGGGGACTCGGTAGCGGCTTCTGCACTAACAGCGAAGAACTTGATAAATTAGCGAACAAAGCTTTTGCTTATTCAACTCAGATACTGATTGAAGAATCCCTTAAAGGATGGAAGGAAATTGAGTACGAAGTTGTTCGCGACAGATTCGATAATTGTATCACAGTATGCAATATGGAAAACTTCGACCCTCTGGGGATTCACACAGGTGAAAGTATTGTTGTAGCACCATCGCAGACCTTGACAAATCAGGAGTATCACAAGCTCAGAAAACTCTCTATAAATATAATCAAACATATCGGAATTGTCGGTGAATGTAATGTACAGTTCGCCTTGGATCCTGATTCCGAAGATTACCGTGTTATTGAAGTAAACGCAAGGCTTTCCCGCTCATCCGCACTTGCTTCCAAGGCTACAGGTTATCCGCTGGCTTTTGTAGCTGCAAAGCTCGGTCTGGGTTATGGTCTGCATCAGTTGAAAAATTCGATGACAAAGACTACTTCTACCTTTTTTGAGCCTGCACTTGATTACATTGTTTGCAAGATACCACGCTGGGACCTGAATAAGTTCAAGGGTGTTTCCAAGCAAATCGGTAGCAGTATGAAAAGCGT
Organism: Bacteroidota bacterium; assembly: GCA_041666585.1. GTDB lineage: Bacteria > Bacteroidota > Ignavibacteria > Kapaibacteriales > UBA2268 > JBAYGQ01. Next base: position 4,904 of record JBAYGQ010000152.1, on the reverse strand, counting down.
CGGTGAAGTCATGGCTATAGGTAGAACTTTTGAAGAAGCTTTACAAAAGGGCTTGCGAATGATTGGGCAGGGTATGCACGGTTTAGTCGGTAACAAAGATTTGGTTATAGAGAACTACGAGAAAGAGTTGTCCGAGCCGACCGATATGAGGGTTTTTGTTATTGCCGAAGCTATGAATAATGATTACAATGCCGAAAAAATCCACGAGTTGACAGGTATTGACCTTTGGTTTATACAGAAACTTGAAAATATATTCGAAACAAGACGGGAATTATTGAAGTTTGATTCGTTAGATACAATACCTTTAGATTTGTTGCTGAAAGCCAAGAAACAAGGATTTTCCGATTTCCAGATTGGTCGTTTCGTTTTCAAAGACTCTCTTGAATCTACGGAAGCTCTTCTTGAAGTTCGCAGATACAGAATCGGAAAAGGCATTAAACCTGTTGTTAAGCAGATAGATACATTAGCCGCAGAATATCCTGCACAGACTAACTACCTATATCTTACTTACGGTGGTACTGAAAATGATATTGAACCTGCCGGAGGAAATGACGCCATTATTGTTTTAGGTTCGGGTGCATACCGAATCGGAAGCAGTGTTGAGTTCGACTGGTGCAGTGTTAATGCTCTTAACACAATTTCGAAATCGGGGCTAAAATCAGTTATGATTAATTACAATCCCGAAACAGTGAGCACGGACTATGACATTTGCGACCGACTCTACTTTGATGAGCTGACTTTCGAAAGAGTGATGGATATTGTTGAACTCGAAAAGCCAAAGGGGGTAATTGTTTCCGTAGGCGGGCAAATACCTAACAACCTTGCAATGAGGCTGAGAAATGCAGGTGTAAACATTCTTGGAACAACACCGGAATCAATTGACCGCGCTGAAGACAGACACAAATTTTCGAATATGCTGGATAAAATGAAGGTTGACCAGCCGGAATGGATTGAATCCACAAGCGTAAGCGAAGTATTGGAGTTTGCAGGAAAAGTCGGATTTCCGCTATTAATCAGACCTTCTTATGTTCTGTCGGGTTCTGCAATGAATGTTGTTTCAAACGAGAGCGAACTCGAAAAATTCCTTACTCTTGCGGCAAATGTATCTAAACAATATCCTGTGGTTGTTACCAAATTCTTTGAAGATACAAAGGAAATTGAAATTGATGCTGTTGCCAAAAACGGTGAAATCATTGCTTATGCAATTTCCGAGCATGTGGAGTTTGCCGGTGTCCATTCGGGTGACGCTACTATACTGTTTCCGCCGCAGAAGATTTATGTGGAGACCGCAAGGAAAATTAAGAAAACTACTAGTCAGATTGCCAAAGAACTCAATATTACGGGACCTTTTAATATCCAATATCTTGCGAAGAATAATGATATAAAGGTGATTGAATGTAATCTGCGTGCATCAAGGAGTTTCCCCTTTGTGTCGAAGGTGCTGAAAATAAATCTTATCGAAATGGCTACCAAAGCAATGCTTGGGCTGGAAGTGAAAAAACCGAACAAGTCTATTTTTGACCTTGATTATATCGGGGTGAAAGCACCGCAGTTTTCGTTTTCACGTCTGCATAAGGCCGACCCGGTGCTTGGTGTGGAGATGGCTTCCACCGGTGAAGTCGGATGCTTAGGTCGCAACTATAATGAAGTTATTCTTACCGCAATGTTATCTGTGGGATACAGGATTCCGCAAAAAAGAATTTTGCTGTCTTCCGGTGCAATTCGCTCTAAAGTTGAGATGGTGAATTCGGCAAGGATGCTGACTGAAAACGGATTTGAGCTATACTCGACTTTGGGTACTTATGAATTTCTCAATAATGAAGCTATCAAAACTATTTTGGTGCCGAGACCTGACGAGCATTACAAACCGGATGTAATTGATATGATTAAACAAAGGAAATTTGACCTGATTGTTAACATTTCCAAAGACCTTAGCGAGGAAGAACTGCACAAGGATTACCTGATAAGGCGTACTGCCGTTGACTTCAATATACCGCTTATCACAAATTCGCGTCTGGCGAGCGCTTTCATCTATGCTTTCTGTGCAATGAAAATGGAAGATATTGCGATTAAAAGCTGGAATGAAATGTAAGTTAATTATGAATAATGAGTTTAGGATAAAAGAAATGAAGGGGAAGAAGATTTCAGACAAATTGGAATGATGGCTTTCCTTTATTTTTCACTATTCGTTTTTCACTTCTTCTCCCCGATCCCTGACCCCTGGTTCCTGAAAGGAACAACCCCCTTACCCCCTTTGATAAGGGGGAATGGGTAGCAATATGTTATTCATTTTTCACTTTTCTCCGCTTATTTCATTAAGTTTTTTTAATTTGCAAGATTATATTTTTTCATAAAAAAATGCGGAATAATAAAATGCTGAGTTTAATTAAAAGATGTATAGTCGTTCTGCTTGTAATCACAGTTTTAGTCTCTACGGCTCTTGCCGAAAGACAGTATGCAATTTATGAAACGGCTACGGGCAAAAAGATTAGTGTAAATGAACTTGCCGAAAAAACTTATAAGACGAAAATTATTTTCTTCGGTGAATTTCACGATGATACTATTATTCACGATTTACAGAGAGATTATCTGACTGCTTTGTATAAGTTAAATCCTAAAATTGCGGTTTCGATGGAGATGTTCGAAAGAGACGGACAGACCGCAATTGATGATTATTTGTCTGGAAAAAGCAGTGAGGAAAGTTTTTTGAAATCGAGCAGACCCTGGCCCGATTACAAGCTGTTTTACAGAGCTTTGCTGGAGATTGCGAAAACAAATAATGCTCCGGTAATTGCTTCAAATATACCGAGAAAATATGCAGGTATTTATACAAACGAGGGCTGGTCGGGCATAGAGAAACTCCCTCCGAATGAGAGAGCTTTCGTTGCATCGAAAATCTTTGTTGAAGAAGATAAATATATGCAGAATTTTTACAGGACTATGCTTGCCAATATGGGCATGGATACAAATGCGGTCATCAGTCCGAATCAGGAGAACACACTCTATTTGTACTATGGTGCGCAGATAATAAAAGATGAGACAATGGCGGAAAGCATTCCGAATTTTCTACAAAAAAATAAGGAAATGAATGTAATACATTTTAACGGAAGTTTCCATTCAGACCACTATCTCGGAACTGCGAAAAAAGTTTTGGAGCGGGATAAATCTTACTCAATGGCTGTTATCTCCCCTATGTATGTTGACAAAGGAAGCAGTCCCGATTTTGATAAAGAGCGAAAAGATGACGGAGATTATCTTATTGTGTTGGAAGAAAAAACCAAGGAAGAATACACTCAGGCTATGATGGGCGGTCATTTGGGCGAGAACTTTATTGCAAAGCATAAAATTAAAATTAAACTTGACCCCGCAAATCACACGATTGAAGGCAATGATTCACTGAAGTTTAAAAATCCGATTGCAAGAAAAAGCAGTTTTAAACTTCTGAACGACCTGAAAATAGAGAGCATCTCCTCGCCTAACGGCGATTTCGACTACGTCATTAAAACTGACAGCTTGTATCAGGAAATAATTATTACTAAGAAAAAAGCCGAAATCAGCGAACTGAATTTAACATACAAAGGAATAGTGTATCACAACCCTAGTATCACTTTGCTGAATCAGAAACATTCGAATACTCCCGGTATAATTTCCGATGCAAAGGGTGAAGGCATATACTTACCCGGAGGCAGTTACTTTCCGCAGGCGGACAAAGACCTTGCCGATTTTAATATTGAGATTACACTCCCTAAAGAGCTGACTCTGGTTACCTCGGGAACACAGGTTTCGGCAAAGGAAGACGGAGCAAACAAAACATACATTTATAAATCAGAGTTGCCTACCGACGATATGATTCTTGTCGGAGGCAGGTACATACGCAAGGATACGGTTTATGACGGAAAAACATTCAGCCTTTATACATTTGCGAAAAGCCCTGCCGGAGAGGCTTATCTTAATTCTTCGATACAGTTTTATCAGTATTATACAAAAATTCTCGGTGCTTATCCATACAGCAGTTTTTCAATAGTGGAGAATTTCTTTGCAACCGGCTTCGGTATGCCGGGTTACACACTGCTTTCGAACAAGTTAATGGGAATGCCCTGGATTGTACTTGCACTGGGTTCGCTGGCACACGAGTTTGTGCATAACTGGTGGGGCAACAGCGTGTATGTGGACTATAATGCAGGTAACTGGTGCGAAGCACTGACAACATTCTGCTCAAACTATTATTACAATGTTCTGGCAAAGAAACCTGATGCCGCATTGGATTGGCGTAAGAAAGCATTGCTTTCATTAGAATCGCTTCCTGAAAAAGACAAGTATCCTGTAATAAAATTTAAATCGCAGGTGAACAACAATGATGCTGTAATCGGCTATCAAAAGGGCGGATTTTTCTTTTATGAGCTTTTGAAACTCTATGGTGACGAGAAGTTTTTCTCTGTGCTGAAACAATACGCTTCTATGGCAAAAGGCAGACGCGGCACCTGGAACGGTATTACGATGATGTTCACCAACAAGGCTAAATCCGATAGTTTGGATATACCGGTGAAAAAGATTTTTGACCAATGGCTGAAAGAAAATCAAGTGCCTACTCTTACCCTTGAAAACGTAAAGCAGGATAAGGATTCTCTCCGTTTTGAAATTAATCAGGATTTGCAGTTTTATCTGCCGGTGCCTGTAAGAATCTATACTGCAACAGATACTATAAGACAGAATTTTACGATAAAAGATAGAAAGAACAGTTTTGCGGTTAAAACAAATGCTGATGTTAAAAGCATAACGGTTGACCTGGATTATCAGTGCCTGAGAAGACTGAATAAATGGGAAATTCCGTTTAGTTTCGGATTGACTTTGTCTGACAATCCTTTGCTGATTCTGCCTTCCAAGAGTTCGAAGGATTACAAGGT
>JBAYGQ010000151.1:0-6314 GCA_041666585.1 Bacteroidota bacterium | reverse complement strand
TGTGGATGATGTGAAATCTATCATCTGGTCTATATTCGGTAATACCGGATTCATGTTTATATCATAAAACTGAGCCACTACACGGGCATAATATATCTGATTAATCCCTCGGTTTTGTAATCGTACCAATATCGGTACCGGGGCACCTGCAGGATAGGACTGAAATCCTACCTTCTGGGGTGATGAAATTTCTGTTACCGCTAAATCGTTTGAAAATAAAACTCCGAAATTGGCTGTTTTTGTTTCATATAAAGATGCATCTGAAGCTTTGTACAGGCTTGCAGTAATCCTATAATCACCCGCTATTGTTCCGGTATAGAACCATGCGGGTTGTGAAGGATTTGAAGGGTCTTCGCCGTTCGGCGGGTCGCAGTTAATTACGTCTTCCTGTGTCCTTAAACCCGTTGCATTTGGAATAGGTACGGTTGTAGTACCGATTGAGGCTTGTCCGGGTAAATAAATATTATTTGTGGTATTGCCCGCATCTCTTGCTGTATAAACTGGTGTTGACGGAGAGGAAGCCGGTGCAATACTGTAATTCAAATATGTATCATTTGCCGCCTCAGGTCCTCTGTAAACATTTACAGAAAAACTTGAAGAAGGAATTGCCGAACATGCATAAAAACCGCTTAGGTTCGGGGGAGAAATACTACTTATTGAAGGAGGAAAAAATGGTGCCGGACCACCTGAAAGATTAAGCTGAATAGATCCTATATTACCTGCCCAGCCTGCAATTCTTATGTAGTATTTTCGCAATGCAACTACTGCTACAGATCCTAAACCGGACTGAAGTCCACACCAATCGTCATTACATGTTACATAAACAAAGTTAGCAAATTGTCCGTTACCGGCTGCATCGTAAAAAAGAACTATATTTGAATCATAACCTGAACCGCAAATATCGATATTAACATTTCCTGCAGTGCTTGGTATGTATTTCCACCAAACGGTTTCAACACCGCCGGAACAATATGAGCCGGGTTCTCCGGATTCTCCGGTAGCACCGACATTTGAACCGAAACCGGTATAAGGCATCGTTGAAATAACAACAGCGTTTGCAACGTTATCATTTGCCGGTTGAGCAAAAAGTTTAGCTCCGCTTATAGAAAGCGTAAAAACTAAGAATATAAGAAATATTCTTAGAATTTGAAATTTTGAGTTAAAGGTGAAATTGTTTTTCATAAACTTCTTTACCTAATAATTATACAAAAAATTTATTGATTTAATTTAATTACTTATTAATGTAAATAAAAACTGCAATTATAATTCAGCTAATTTACAAAAAATCCTCTAAATACTAAACGAAAATTTAATTCTAATTTAATAATTTTCAAACGTACTAAATATTAATTTAATAAAAATAAAATATACACTCCTTCTGTATTCGACTGATAAAACCCATTATCAGACGTGTAAATCCAAAAATTTATGCACAAAATTTATATAGTTTTTAAAAATTGTACACCCTCCCTATATACAAAGACACATAAAAAGGCAAAAGGTCTCAAAAAATTTTTAAATTTTTTCATTTTTTTTCAACGCAATTATCAAGCCTATTAATGAAATTTTTAAAAAAATATTAATGAAGTTGATTTAATATCTTTACAATACAATTACTTAACGATTAGTTGCGAACCGTCTTATTTAATTTATTTCGCAATTTTTATAAAAAATATTTATTTAAGCTAAAAAGTATGTAAATATTTACACACTTTTTACAATTAATCTGTGTATTCATTTACATATTTTTAGCTACTATATGAAAAGTGTCAATATACTCATGTATTTTTTGTATTTTTATAATTGATTAATTTGTTGTTTTTAAGTAAAGAATAAAACGTAAAAAATGAGTCAAATTGAATACAAGTTTAAAACACAGTTTACGGGTTGGTTCGATTTCAAATCTCCGGTATTTCCCACACGTGTTTCGCTATTAGCCTGTATTTTGCTCGCCGCCGGAGGTATTATTGTCGGATCTTTAGAAAAATCATTAGCGGTTGAAACTAACGGAATGATAGCGGCAATAGAAATTCTTAACTCAATGCTGTTTATTGCCGCTGTAAGCCAGAGTGTACGGACACCGGATTATTCGTTCAATTATGGCTACGGCAAATACGAAAGCCTTGCTATACTATCCGGTGCGGTACTTCTTACAGTAGTTTTAATAAAAACGCTTATCTCAGGAATTCAGGAATTCAGTTCTCCCATTTTAGTCGGTAATTATTACATACTTGTCAGCTTTAGCATTTTCTCGTTATTAGTTATCCAACTGATGTTTTTGTATCTTAAAAAAGCCTCTAAAAAGTATTTTATGCCGTTACTTGACTACGATGCCGCTATGTGGAAGGTTGATAGCTATATTGAATCGGGAGTTCTAATAAATTTGATAATCGGTGCGATTCTCGGCTTTTTGGGATACGCTAAAATTGCTAAAATGATTGACTCAGCTTCTGCTATTATTTTAATTGTTTATGCTTTAAAAATTCCGTTAACCCATGGTAAAGATGCTCTGAATCAGCTTTTAGACCGAACTCTGCCGGAATCAATTCAATTCGATATTATTGCTGTTATTGCAGAAAATGTAAACAGAATGTGTGAGTATAAAAAAACATATACACGACGAAGCGGTAAAGATATCTTTATTGAAATTGATGTTGTAATGCCTTGGGATTTTACATTAGAAGAAGCTTTTTCACTCGAAAAAGATATTCACGAATCAATTAAAATTAAGTATCCTACAGCTTTGCCGAGACTATACGTTACTCCTTGCCAAAAGGACTGTGTAAAGGGCGACGTTTGTAATTGTCCTGTAAAAATAGCGATGCAACAAAAAATGAATAATTCTCAAAATAATAACTTGGAATCATCTAATCCGGAATAAAAAATGGATAATAATCTGAATAAAAAAGGTTCAGGAATTACCTCCGCAGAACCCATCGCGGAGGACGAAATTGAAGTTACTCTGCGACCCAAAACTTTTGATGACTTTACAGGACAAAAAAAAATTGTTGAAAATCTCAAAGTATTTATTGCAGCGGCACGTAAAAGAAAAGAGGCATTAGACCATGTTTTACTGACAGGTCCTCCGGGTTTGGGAAAGACTACTTTAAGTTATATTATCTCTCACGAAATGGGTGCTAATATTAAAATCAGTTCCGGTCCCGTTCTCGAAAAACCGGGTGATTTAGCAGGTATTCTAACAAGTCTTGAAGAAGGAGATGTTTTGTTTATTGACGAAATCCACCGCTTATCTACTGTTGTGGAAGAATACCTTTACTCCGCAATGGAAGAGTTCAGACTTGACATTATGATTGATTCCGGTCCATCTGCACGCACTATTCAACTGACTTTACCGAAATTTACTTTAATAGGTGCAACAACTCGAGCAGGTTTACTTACTGCACCTCTACGTTCAAGATTCGGAGTTATCAACAGACTTGATTATTATTCAAGCGAAGACTTGCTGAAAGTTGTAAAACGTTCAGCCGCCATTTTACAGGTAGAAATTGAAGAGAGCGGAGCAAAAGAAATAGCTTCACGTTCGCGTGGAACTCCCAGAATTTCAAACCGTTTACTCAGACGTACACGCGATTTTGCGGAAGTAAAAGGTACGGGAGTAATAACCAAAGCTATCTCAGAAATGGCTCTGAATGCTCTTGAAGTTGACGAACACGGTCTCGACGAAATGGATAAGAGAATTCTTTTAACTATAATCGAAAAATTCAACGGCGGTCCTGTAGGTATTAATACTATAGCTGTTGCAACAGGTGAAGAATCCGGTACAATCGAAGAAGTTTACGAACCTTTTTTAATTCAGGAAGGTTTCTTAAAACGTACTCCACGCGGTAGAATGGCTACAGAATTAGCATACAAGCATTTCGGAATCAGTTTATCAGGTAAAAGTGAATCATTATTTTAAAGTTTAAAAATTTTATGATTGAAATTAAAAACATATTTGAAAATATCCCTTCATCTTTTAATGATGAAATTTTTGAATCAATAGTGCAAAATAAAAATCTCACTATTGAAAGAATTATTTCTTCAGGGCAAACTTCACCTGAAGGCGAATGGTTCAATCAGGAAAAAGATGAGTGGGTAATACTTTTGCAGGGTTCAGCCGAATTAAAATTTGAAGATATTTCCTATACTCTTAAATCCGGTGATTATGTTTTGATTCCCGCTCATAAATTACATCGAGTTGAAAGGACTGATGAAAACACACAAACAATCTGGCTTGCAGTACATTTTTAAATTATTTTAATATGACTTTTCCGTTTCCTTTTTTTTTATCTTAAATATATTTTCCCGAAGTTTGTAAGTATAATTATCATCTAAAACTATTCAGCGTGAAAAATGAACATCAAAATATCGGTTATAGGAACCGGACACTTAGGCAGTATTCATGCAAAGCTTTTAAAGTCATGTCCAAATGCTGAGCTTATCGGAATCTTCGATATTGACGTAGATAAATCGAAAAATTTATCTGAAGAATTAAATTGCAGACAATTTACTTCAATTGCTGAAACCTTAGAATATTCTGATGCAATTACGATTGCTTCCCCTACTTCTTTACATTACGAAATTGCGAAACAATGTCTGAACGCAGGAAAACACTGCTTAATCGAAAAACCGATAACAAGCACTTATGAAGAAGCTAAAGAATTAATTTCAATTGCAAAAGAAAAGAGTTTAATGGTACAGGTTGGACACGTTGAACGTTTCAATCCGGCACTCTCGGCACTGAAAGATTATTCCCTAAAACCTGTCTTTATCGAAGCACACAGACTAAGCCAGTTTAAACCGAGAGCTATTGATGTTTCTGTAATACATGATTTAATGATTCACGATATTGACATTATGCTCTGGCTCGTGAAGTCCCCGGTAAAACGTATAGATGCAAACGGTGTCGCTGTTCTTACCGATGCACCCGACATAGCGAATGCTCGTATTACATTTGAAAACGGAACTGTCGCGAACTTGACAGCATCACGTATTTCTGCAAATCCTATGCGTAAAATGCGTATCTTCCAACACAATGCATACATCTCAATTGATTTTGGAAATCAGGATGTAGAAGTATTCCGAATCTTAGACGAAACCGAAAATTTTGATGACAATAACAAACCTGCTTCGATGCTTGGAATGCTTGATGCCGGAATAAAAAACAAAAAAATTGTTTTCGAAAAACCTGTTGTTAAAGAAATTAATGCAATAGCCGAAGAGCAGAAATCGTTTGTAAGGGCAATAATTGAAAAATCTCCCGTTGCCGTCAGTGCCGAAGAAGCCGCAGAAGCTCTGCGTATTACCGGTCTGATTAATGAAATGATATTAAAATAATTTTTTAAAATTTTCAATTAAATAATCTGTCAATATTTTTTTTATGGGAGAATTCAGAGTAATCAGAATAACATCACTTAAGAATAAATTTAATCCTTCCACCACTCCAACTGCAATTCAGGAAAGACGGAGTTCCTTTGCATAGTTTCATCAAGATACTGCTTGTCGTTTGCTGAGAAAACTTTGCTGTCGCCGATGTTTTCGGCAATGTCACAGAGCTTGTTGAAATCAGAATGATGAAACATAAACCTTTGCTCGGAGTAATCCTTTGCCGACTCGGTATGAATCAGAAACTGCCAGTCCGAAGATTGCAGGAGCATCAGTTCACGCAAAGCCTGAGTAAGAACTTCCCTTTGTGTTTGCGTAAGCGTCTCAACAGGAGATTTTTGCAGAATGTTATTCAGTCTCAGTTCATCATTATAGATTGCTTCCCATGTCCATTTATTGCTTTCGTTGCTCCATACATCGTGATTATTATTTTCACCCCATGAGCCTTCGGGCAGTAACATTACCTCGCGTGGGTCCATAAGCGATAATTGCTCTGAAGCTGTTGCGGTATTAACATAAGGCGAATGGTGCAGACCGCGTAAGAGAGAGCGTATAAACTCGGGACCTTCGTACCACCAGTGTCCGAAAAGTTCCGTATCGAAAGGAGTACAAAGTGTTGCAAAGCGCCGCGTTTCACGGTTATGGAAATTCACGGTATTTTCTATATGATGAATAAAATGATTAACCTGCAAATCAATTTTCTCCCACACCCAGTCCGGATGGTACAGGCTTTTGTACATCATATCAGCTTTATTATCCGTAACACGCCAATAACGTAGCATTGAGCCGAGATGACGTTTGTGGAAATCGAGATAGTTAGGCTCACCCGGGTAGCCGACGGAACCGCTCCAGACCTGCATTGCAATTTCACAGTGACGGGTAAAAGCGACTGATGTACCATATTCAGTTTTTTCGCTTGAACTTACATT
>JBAYGQ010000150.1:0-6324 GCA_041666585.1 Bacteroidota bacterium | reverse complement strand
AGTAAATCAAATTATTTCTATAAAAGGTGAAGGAAAATATTTGCTCACCAGAATTTTTGATTTAATTTACTTTGCAGACTGGGTGAGTTACTATTTAGCTATATTAAATAATATTGACCCAACTCCAATACCCTATATAACTAAGCTCAAAAATTTTCTTGCGGGAAAGTAACATATATAGTCAATTTTATTAATAATTTGGAATTTAAATAAATTTTAGTTAATTTTGTAATCCCTGAGTTATTATATTTTATATGGACTTATAAATATGGCAGGAAGAAAACGTTCGCGGAGAGCAAAATACATTACACTTTACTCTCCATATCTTATGAGAGAAACCAAGCACGAGCTAATTGGTGAACCTATTGAAACAGACCATGGGCGCCATCAATGGGCACGTTGCACACGAAGCAGACATTCTCAACTTGTAAACCTTGATGCTATTGAGGCTGAAGTTGATAAAGCAAAAGCTGTAGTTCACATTTCGAGGGAAGATGCCCGGAAATACACTCCTAAAGATGAATATCAGATAGGAGATGTGATTTTCCATGCTATCTGGGACGATGTCGGTATAGTCAGAGCTAAAGAAGTTACTACAACAGGCGGAAGAGCTATTCTGGTTCAGTTCGAAAAGAACAACGAAAAGAGATTAATAGAAAACTTTCATTAATAAAAATAGGAGTGATTTTTGTGATAGGCGTTACAATTCAATCAAATGAAAACATTGACCGTGCTCTTAAGCGTTTTAAGAAAAAATACGAAAGAAGCGGAATCCTTCGTGAATATAAAAAAAGAACCGCTTTTATGAAACCTTCTGTTGAGAAAAGACTTTCCAGATTAAAAGCCGCCAGACGTCAGCAAAAAGCCGTTCAGGAAATGGAATAGCAAATATATATTTTTAAAAAAGTGCCGTATTTTTGCGGCACTTTTTTTATTTATTTAAGCCTTAATAATTTTTAACATTAATAAAAATTATCGTATTTCTTCCCTTATCATCCATACAGGAAATTTTAGTTTTGCCTTTATCAGGTACAAAAAATAGTTTTTCTTCCGGTTTGCAGGTCTTGTAAAATACATCGTTAATATACCAGTGATGGAGTTTAATATCCTGAGGTGATGCCGCCTGAAGCAGAATCTGTTGTCGGCTACCGCTTTCAATCAAATATTCATAGTTTTGCGAAGGAGACAGAATTTTTGGACCTTCTGTTGTAAAGCGTGCCTGACAACTTTTGTTATGCGGAGGGATTCGTTTGTAATAAACATTATTTTTTTCGTACCACAGAATTAATTCAGGGTCATAGTGCGGATACCATACTTTTTTATACCCTTCAGGAGGTAAACAACCTGTACAATATTGAACGGTCTCGTATTCGTCGGAAAACACTTCTTTATACAAATCACAGACTTTATTATTTGAAATACCTTTTATGAAGTAATCCGAAACAATTTGTGTGCAGTTCTGCGAAGGCAAAAGACCTGTTTCAGCACATACTTCACGCATTGAGACAGTTGCAGGTTTTTCGAACCAGCGTTTTTCGGAATCATAATCAATACTGTTGAACAGAGCGAAAAGCAAAGGTACCGCCATTTCTGCACCTGATAGATGAGGAGAGCCTTTCCCGTCAAAGTTACCCATCCAAACACCGATTGTATATCTTGGGCTTACACCTATTGCCCATGCATCTTTTTTTCCGAAAGAAGTTCCTGTTTTCCATGCGATATGCGGTAACTTTGTTGTATTGAGCAACTCGTTAGGAAAATCAGGTCTTTCGTTCGAACTTAAAATCTGTAAAACCAAAAAAACTGCACCTTCTGAAAATAGTTTTACAGTATCGCAAAGTGAAGTATCTCTTTTCAAATATTTCAATGTTCGCATTTTTCCCTGATTTGCAAACGCTGTAAAATAAGTAGCTAACTGTTCAAGCCTGACACCGCAACCTCCAAGTATCATTGATAAACCGAGTTTCTTCTTTTCTTTTGTGATTTCCCGAAATCCTGCTTTTTCTAATAAATTGATGTATTGAGGTAATCCGACAAGTTGTAAAAGACGGACTGCAGGAATGTTTAACGAATTAACAAGGGCAAATTCAGCAGTAACTTCTCCCTCAAATTCTTGTGTATAATTTTCCGGTTCGAATCCGGCAAATTCTGTCGGTATATCAAGTAATTTCATTTTCGGAGTTAATACTCCCTGATCAAAAGCATAAGCATATAATCCCGCTTTCAATGTAGAACCGGGAGACCTGATTGCACGCACACCGTCAACCTGTCCTGAATAAGCTGTATTATAAAAATCAGATGAGCCGCAATAAGCTAAAACCGCACCTGTTTTATTATCAATAACTATAACAGAGCCGTTAGTTATTCCTTTTGGAATAGCAGAATTCACATGACTTTGTAAAAGTGATTCCGATATTTTTTGTATTCTCGGATTAAGTGTAGTTTCTAAAATATCTTCATTATATTTTTTGCCTACATAATAACAGAAATGAGGTGAAAGAGACGGTATAGGATATCTTGCCGCAACTATCTGTTCATACAGTGCATCTTGAAGGGAACTATTCGAAAATGTTTTGTTCCGGATTAATTTTCTAATCCAAAAATTACGCAAACTACAAACATTTTCTGCAGATTTGTCCATTCTCATTGCATTTGGATTATTCGGGATAATTGCAAGAACAACAGACTGAGCTAAGCTCAATCTGTTCGGCGGACGATTGAAATAAATATATGATGCAGCTTTTACTCCTTCAATATTTCCGCCGTAGGGAAGCAAACTCATATAAAGTTCAAGAATCTCGCTTTTTGAGTAATGCAGTTCAAGCTGGAAAGCTCTGATAATTTCAATAATTTTATTAAAATAACTCCTTTGTGCAGGCTGAAGCATTCTTGCGACCTGCATAGAAATTGTTGATGCTCCTGAAACCCTCCGTCCCCTATAAATGTTACTGGTTGCGGCTCTTGCAACAGCTACGGGATTGATGCCGAAATGATAATAGAAATATTTATCTTCTTTTTCGATAATAGTTTTAATTAAATCAGGTGAAATTTCTTCTAATCTGCATCTCATTCTCCACTTATCATCCTGAGATAAATAGCCGCATAACAGGGTACCGTCATTAGCATAAATTAGTTTAGAAAAAGGTTTGGGTTGTGGTACAGGAAAAACTCTATCTAATATAAAAAGAAGTAATAAAATGACGAAAAAAATCAAAAGAGGTTTGTATTTGCTTAACCATTTTCGAAAATCTTCCATTTTATAAATCAGGCTTTCTTTTCATTTATCATATTTTTGAGATTGAAATAAATCTCAGGAGAAAGAGCAGGTCTCATTGTTTCGAGAAATGTATTTAATGCTTTGAACTCTTCTTTATCTATTACACCGTCCTTCATATATGAATCAAAAGTACTGTAAAACTCTTTTGTTACATAGAACATTTTATTCAATTCTACCATTTTACTCATTTGGTCTTCTATAAATACAAGCAAAAAAGTAATTTCTTCATACTTTATTTTTTTTGTTAATATCAGTTCTTCCAGCAAATTTTTCTTGTCAACCATTCTCTGCATTGCAGTATCGAAATCAATAGTTTTATTCTTGAAATCCTCAGTTATTGAAATTACGTCGAACTGGAATTTTTCCAATAACTTTTTCTTTTTATGCAAAAATAACCAGCCGAATAAACCTGATACAATTGCGAAAGCTAGTGCTACAGTTATTTCACTGAATAGACCCGTAGCTACCATAGCTTCATAAACTTTATAGAAGAAGAAAGTGTTTTGTTCCAAACCGTTATTATCCAATGCATAGAAAATAAAGTCCAAATCTTCTTTTGTAAGTTCCTTTTGGGGTTTGAAGGCATTAACGTGAATAATAAATGTGTTTACTAATTTATCGAAATCTTTTTCGGATAAATAGCTTTTTACTGATGACCACTGTCCTAAAGTGTAGTCTTTGCCATAATTTTCTTCAATATATTTATTGATTTTTGTATAGAAAAAGGTTAATGCTTTAGCATGGTCGTAAGAAATATTTAACTTTTTCTTTTCGATTCTTTCTATCAAATAAAGTAAAAATTCCTTATAATCAGTACCTAAATAATGTGGCTCACCGAGTCTTCTGAAATGCTCGTCATTTAATTCGATTACATTTGTAACACCGATATGAGTAACTGAAATTAAATAAAAATTTTCAGGAAATGAGATTTCGCCATAACCTTCAATATAGTTTTTTTCCTGAGGATTATCCATTTCTGTCCAAAAAGCGGAACCCCAGAAAGTAGTCGGATAAATTTTATCGAAATCATCAAGAATAAAGACATAATTATTAAGAGAGTCTTTCTTGCACTGCTCAAAAAAGTAAATTAATTTTCCTTTTTGAAAGCCTTCGGGAGTCCAATAGCCTATCCATTCTTTGTTGTATTCAACTTCCATCCTTTCGGAGCATTGCAGATACTTGATTCTGTCCTTGTTTCCTGTAATAAACAAAGCAAGTTTATCAACCAGAGTAGTTTTTCCGGCACCCGTTACACCTGTCAATACAAGACTATGTTTTTGAAGTAAAGGATTAAGATAAGCAAAAATCTTTGTGAACTCCCATGTAGGATAAAACGGTTTGGAAATCACATCTTTATAAGATAAACAACTGCTTGTATCCTTATGAATTGCATAATAAACCGAATCAGCAAGAAACGGTTTCTGCTTAATTGAATAAAGTTTGTACTTTTTATAAACAGAAGATTGTTCAGGTATTACAAATTTAATACTATTATCTTTTATACCGTTGCAGTACAAAAGCGTATCCAACTCAAGCCAGAAGGGGTCAATACGATTTGATGAACCTGCAATGATTAATAATACCAAGAGGATTAAAGCAGAAAGCGATCCGGTTATTTTAATAATATTTTGTCCTGTTTTTGTCATTTAGTACTTTTTGCTATTCCGAATTTAGTTGATGATACTCTAACCCAGCCTGCACCGTTATAAGAGTGATATTCAGGAGCGTACATAGCTTCTGCACCTATGACAGGTTTTTGGAAAACACCCTGATTCACTACTCTTGCAAGATAGAAAAATTCCTGCGATGCTCTGCTTTGCAAATTTGTAAATAACAAAAGTCTATCATCACGAATATCCATAAATTGGTAAACAAGAGGAGTTTTCGATGTCCAAGTATTGTTTGCAGATGCTGATAATCTTGGATTTTCTATTTCAAATCCGGCAGGCATAATATCTGTTATGACAACATTATCAACTGACCTGTCGAAACCGGATAAAGTAATTTTACATACAATCAATTGCCCCTGATAAACATTATTATCTCTGATTTCATTTTTATTTCTGAAGTCATAAAATGTTTTTCGTACCTGCATAAAATTGTCTTCTTCTTGGACTTTATCATTCGCTTTCAAACCTTCGGTACTCCAGAAATAGTATGCTTCACCTGTACCGTTAGCTTTCAGATAAACATTTCCCTTGTTCAATTCAGCACCGGCGGCATTTACATCTTTACCGGAGTAGCTGTTTAATTGCTTACCGTTTGCAAGTAGTGCAACATTTAAATTACCTTTTGCGGCTCTTGAAGCGGCTTTGCCGAGTGCCAGAAAACCGAAAGCCTGTTCTTGTGTGTTTATCATTTTATATGCATTTTGTGACAGGTAACGTACTATGTAAGGAATCTGCTGATTGTTCGGTTCAACCTCAAGCAGGACATTCAGCATAATCGAATTTGCGCGGATTTCGGAATCGAAGTTCCCCCCGGTGTATCTGTCGCAAACTTCAGGTGTAAATGATTTAGGAATCAGTTCATTATAAGCATGCCATTTATCTATCAGAGCAAAAGCACCTGCAAGCAAATATTTGGAATCGGTAGCCAGTAAAAAAGGTCTGGCTTTATAATAGTTCATAGTGGAAATGTCAGCCTGTTTTGCTAAAGCAAGAACATAAAGTGAGTATAAGATTTCTTTTGATGCAATTTTTCTGAATTCACGTCTGTTTTCAAAATAGTTTGTATAATCATAAGTATGTTTTTCTTTTGATTTTTTAGCCACAAATGATAAAAGCCTTTTCAAAACATTATCTTTTACTTCGTATCCGGCTTTTCGTGCTTCAACAAGAAAATGTGCGGCATAAACACTTCCCCACCATGATGAAGTGTAGAAACCGGGCCAATAAGACACTGAGCCGTCCCACATTTGCATTGACTCTACTTTTCGGATTGCTTCGTTCACAAAGTATACCGAATTTGTTTTCTTGAATAAATCGGGTGCAACTAATGGACCCAAATCAACAAAGTAAAGTTGTGGAAATGCTTTTGAAATAGTT
>JBAYGQ010000149.1:0-6331 GCA_041666585.1 Bacteroidota bacterium | reverse complement strand
GTGTTTATTAACGGGGATACAATTCCAAAAAATCCTGAAAGCTTTTTCGATTTTATTTATAATTGGACTGAGAACAAGAGTAGCTATAATGACAGTGTTGCTTTGGCATGTCCTGTTACTGTTGTCGAAGATGAAATATTATTTAGAGATAAGGTTTTTTATACCTGCCATAATTTTTATGTCAGAATGTTGAATGCAATCGGTCTGGGTATGGGTAGAGGTGAGTGTCAAATTGTAAAAAAAGATTCTTTTTACAGGGTAGGCGGTTATAATGAACTTATTGCCGCAGGTGAAGATTTTGATTTATACAGACGAATAGCCCGAATCGGAAAAGTAAGCTTTGCTAAGGATACATGGGTTTATGAATCACCCCGAAGGTTCAGAAAATACGGTTATTTCCGTATTATTATGTCATGGACGATAAATTCATTATCGGTCTGGATAAGGGGTAGGTCGGTTTCCGATGAGTGGGAGCCTGTTAGGTGAGAAATTTGTTGTATTTCTGTTGTCAATTTAATGCAAAAATTAATCGGTGTATGTCTTGGTGCTTCAACTGTTTCTTTTGTCGGTATAAGTAAAGATACCGAAGGAAAGATTAGTATAGATAAAGTTTCTTCTATTCAGCATAACGGTAATCCTAAAAATATTTTCTTAGAGACTTTAAAAGAGTTTAATCCTGAGAAATTTCCTGTTGTTGTTACCGGTAGAAAATTCAGAAATCTCGTCAATTTAACTGTTATATCAGAACCTCAGGCAATCGAATACGCTGTCGAATTTATTTCCGGTGAGAAGGCGGGCTATTCCGCTGTTGCAAGCCTCGGCGGTGAAACCTTTATGGTTTATACTTTGGACGAAACCGGAAAAATCTCGAATATTATAACCCGAAATCAATGTGCTTCAGGTACCGGTGAATTTTTTCTTCAGCAAATTAAACGTATGGATTTGGGAATTGAAGATGTAGGGCTTATGGCTAAAGATGCTCAGCCTTACAGGGTATCGGGCAGATGCTCCGTTTTTTGCAAGTCTGACTGTACTCACGCATTGAACAAAGGAACTCCAAAACCTCAGGTAACAGCAGGTTTGGCTGATATGATGGCAGACAAAGTTGTTGAATTACTAAAACAAGTTAAAGGCGGTAAAATACTTGTTGTTGGTGGTGTTACTAAAAATCAAATTGTTATGGATTTTCTGAAAAAGAAAATCCCGAATATTTTTATACCTGAAGAAGCAGGCTATTTCGAAGCTCTCGGTGCGGCTTTATACGGTTTGGAAAATGAAACTAAAATTTATTCAAGCTATGATGATATATTAATTGACAAAGGAAGTTCATTCGGATTCCATAAACCTTTAGAACAGCATCGCTCAAAAGTTCAGTTTAAGGGTGTAGATTTCAAAAAGGCTGTTGACGGTGATGTTTGTCTGTTAGGTTTAGATGTCGGCTCAACTACCACCAAAGCAGTTATTATCAGACGAAGCGACAATTCGATTCTGGGTTCCGTTTATCTTTATACTCTCGGTAATCCGATTGAAGCGGCAAGAAATTGTTATAGTGAATTACAAAAACAAATTCCGCAAAAAATCATTATTGAAGGTCTTGGTGTAACGGGTTCAGGCAGACATATTGCAGGTTTGCACGCTTTAACCGACGGGATTTATAATGAAATAATAGCTCATTCTACAGCCGCAGTTTTTTTCGATCCGGAAGTTGATACTATTTTTGAAATAGGCGGACAGGATGCTAAATACACTTATATTGTGAACAAAGTACCTGTGGACTATGCTATGAATGAGGCTTGTTCTGCAGGAACAGGTTCGTTTATCGAAGAGTCTTCAGGTGAATCTCTCTGTTTAAAAGTAACCGAAATAGAACAAATTGCGATGAACGGAGATAACCCGCCTAACTTCAGCGACCAATGCTCAGCTTTTATCAGCTCTGATATTAAAACAGCTTTACACGAAAATATCTCAAAAGAAAATGTTGTAGCAGGATTAGTTTATTCTGTCTGTTTGAATTACATTAACAGAGTAAAAGGCAGTAGAACTATCGGAAATAAAATATTTATGCAGGGTGGTGTCTGTTATAACAAAGCTATTCCGATTGCTATGGCGGCTTTGACCGGAAAAGAAATTATTGTTCCTCCTGAACCCGGATTAATGGGGGCTTTCGGGGTAGCTCTCGAAGTGAAGGAAAAACTTGAACTCGGTTTAATTGATGAAAAATTGTTTTTTCTGGAGGAGCTTAAAAATCGTGAAGTAACTTATAAAAAACCTTTTATTTGTCCGGGAGGCTCAGAAAAATGCGATTTAAAATGTAATGTTAATCTGATTCAGGTTGAAGGTAAAACCTATCCTTTCGGAGGTTCTTGCGATAAGTACTATAGCTGGAACAGGAAAAATATTATTGAAATTGATAATTATGATTATGTGAAAAAAAGAAATTATCTGACATTCAATAAATATGCACAGGGAAAAGTATTTGATAAACAGGCAAAATCTGTCGGAATAAATTTGTCTTTTCATACTCACACTCTTTATCCTTTATTTTATAATTTTTTAACTCAGTTAGGATTCAGAGTAATACTTTCGGATACAGTAGAAGAAAAAGGTCTTGAGCGCGAGTTAACATCTTTTTGTTATCCAGGGCAATTGTCTTTATGCCTGTTTCAGGATTTGCTGAATAAAAATCCGGATTATTTTTTTATTCCCGAAATTTTTGAAATGTATGTCGAAGATGCCGATTATCACAGATTAGATTTCAACTGTACATGTGTTTTCGTAAGCGGAGAACCGTTTTATCTGAAGCAGGCATTCAAAGATTACAATCTTAACGGCAGGATGCTCACACCATTTTTTAATTTTGCAAACGGGTTCGATAAAGAAGAAAGTAAATTTATTGAAGTTGCTGTACAATTGGGAATTACCGACGAAAACATTGTCCGCGCGGCTTATCACTATGCTTTGCAGGTTCAGGATATCTATCAGAATGAATTGTATTCTTTGGGTGAGGAGTTTCTTTTACATCTTGAAAAACATCCGGAATTAAGTGCGATTGTACTGGTAGGAAGACCTTATAATGCGTTTACAGAAACTGCAAATAAAGGTATCCCGCAAAAATTTGCATCACGCGGAGTGTTTGTAGTTCCTTATGATATTTTCGATTACCGCAATGAGTTGATAGACGAAAATATGTATTGGGAGGGAGGTAAGAAAATTCTGAAAATCGCACAAACAATCAAGAGACATCCTCAGCTTTTTGCAACATATATCTCGAATTATTCCTGTGGACCCGATTCGATGATTTCAACAACTTTCCGTTCGATAATGGGATCAAAACCATATTTAACATTAGAATTAGACGGACACACTGCAGATGCGGGAATTAATACAAGAATTGATGCAGTACTTGATATTATTAAAAATTATAGAAAAATTGTAAACAGAATTAAAGATGAAGATTTTTCCGATTTTACTCCGGCAAAAATTGAATTTGATGAATTGCAGGGTTATTTCATAAGTTCAGACGGTAAGAAAGTTCCTTTATCCAATGAAAATGTCGTTATTTTAATTCCTTCGATGGGTGACCTTGCCTCTGAATTATTTGCAGCAGGATTGAGGAGTCAGGGATTCAACGCTGAAAGCCTTCCTGAGGGAAGTCTTGAAATATTGAAGTACGGTAGGGCTAATGCTAACGGTAAGGAGTGTCTTCCTCTTTTATTGTGTGCCGGCGGCTTGATGAATTATCTTGAAAATCGCTGGGACGGGAAAAAATATGTTGCTTTCTTTATTGTTCAGGGTGCGGGTAATTGCAGACTCGGTCAGTACCCGGTCTTCCTGCGCGATTTGATAAAACGGAAACGTTTGAAAAATGTGGCTACTCTTGTATTGATGAACGAAGACGGATTTGCAGGATTAGGTCCGCAGTTTGCACTAAGGGGCATGCAGACTATTATTACAAGCGACGTAATGGATGATATTCGTTCTGCTATTATGTCAAACGCCGTAAATCCTGAAAAAGGATTAGAAATTTTTAACTCTGAATTCAAAAAAATTGTAGAAACTATTTCCGTCAAATCCGATTCAATTTATAAAGTACTTACCGCTTTTTCAAAAAATATTAATAAGAGAGTTCCTGCCAAAATCAATATCAAGGATTCGAAATATATTGCATTAGTAGGTGAAATCTATGTCCGCAGAGACCATTTTGCACATAAGTGGTTAAATAAGTATTTTGCAAAAAAAGGATTTGTTGTTAAAGATGCATATATCAGCGAATGGATTTTTTATGTTGATTATTTACTCAGTATAAAACTACTTGAACCTGAAACTTCTTTGAAAAAGAAATACGAGCGTCGGTTCAGAAGTCTGTATATGCGGTATGCAGAAAATAAAATTAAAAAAATTCTGGCAAAGTCAGGATATTATAAATTTTCAAAAACTGAAATAGAGCCTTTGTTAAAACACAGCAAGCATATTATACCGCTTGAGTTCAAAGGTGAACCTGGTCTGACTCTCGGTATAGGATTGCACGAGACAATTGAAAAATATGCGGGAGTGATTAATCTCGGTCCTTTCGGGTGTATGCCAACGAGATTTACAGAATCAGTATCGGTACCGGAAATGAACATACAAAGTAAAATAGATACTAAACGTATGCACGATGTAAATTATAATTTACCTGAAATTTTCAACGGTAAAATGAATATCCCTTTTTTGACAATCGAAACTGACGGTAATGTTTATCCGCAGGTGATAGAAGCACGTTTGGAAACATTTGCTCTTCAGTCCGAGCGAATGGCTCAGTTAATGAAAATCGGAAAGAACGGAAAACACTAATAAATTTTAGAGGATAGTATGTCACTAACATACAAAACCGCCGGGGTAGATATTTCAGCCGGTGAAGAAACAGTTAAAAGAATAAAACCATTAGTTCGCTCAACCTTTAATGAAAATGTTCTTGCGGATATAGGCTTATTCGGGGGATTTTATTCTGCGAAATTTCCTGATTTCGAAAATCCTGTTTTAGTAGCCAGTACCGACGGAGTTGGAACCAAACTGAAAATTGCTTTTATAACAGGAAAACACGATACAGTCGGGCAGTGCTTGGTGAACCATTGTGTGAATGATATTTTGTGTTGCGGTGCAAAACCATTGTTTTTCCTTGATTACTTTGCAACAGGAAAGCTTGAACCAAATGTTGCGGAAAGCGTGATTAGCGGATTTGTTAAAGCTTGTGTGGAAAACGGGTGTGCGTTAATCGGAGGCGAAACTGCGGAAATGCCTACATTTTATCAGGACGGTGAATATGATATGTCAGGTACTATTGTAGGTATTGTAGATAAAGAAAAAATTGTTGACGGAAAAAATATTAATTCCGGTGATGTGCTTATAGGATTTCCTTCCACAGGTCTGCATACAAACGGATACTCTCTTGCCAGAGCAGTTCTTTTGGAAAAATTCAAAGTTGATACTTATATTGAATCCTTAGGTAAAACAATAGGCGAAGCACTGCTTGCAGTCCATCGTTCATATCTCAAAACTGTTCATCCTTTAATTGATAAGAAAATTCTAAAGGGGATTTCCCATATTACGGGCGGCGGTTTAATAGGCAATACGAGCAGAATCATCCCTAAAGATTTGCAGTTAATCGTTGACTGGAATTCCTGGGAAATGCCGGAAATTTTCAAATTAATTCAAAAAGAAGGCAAAATCAGCGATGAGGAAATGCGTCGGGCTTTCAACCTTGGAATAGGAATGATACTGGTTGTAGCAGAAGAAAATGTTGATACTTTATTAAATTTATGTTCTGGGGAAAATCCTAAAGTTATAGGAAAAATCATTTAGTCAATTAAAAGGAAATTGTTATGCAATTCATTCTGAATCCTGACGAAATGCGTAAAGCAGATGCAACTGCTATCGAAAAACATTTTATTCCTTCTCTTGTGCTTATGGAGAATGCCGCCCGCTCAGCCGCAGAAATTATTATAGAAATTTTTGCTGAAAACGGTATTTACGAACCTGATGTTTGCATAATTTGCGGAAGCGGCAACAATGGAGGGGACGGTTTTGCAATTGCACGGCATCTGTTTGAGTTATGTAATGTCCGTATTCTTTGGATTGGCTCTACCTCCAGAATGAGTCCTGAAACGGAAGTGAATTTTCGTTCTGCCAAATCGTTAGGTATTAATATTAAAAATATTAAAGAATCCGATGACCTTCTTAATTCTGATTTTTTTGCAGACTGCATTGTAGATGCTATGATTGGAGTAGGAGGTTCTGAAGATGTAAAGGGAGTTACACAGTATGTTCTAGCTGCTTTAAAAGACAGAGCATC
>JBAYGQ010000148.1:0-6336 GCA_041666585.1 Bacteroidota bacterium | reverse complement strand
ATTATTTTAAACGACAAACTCCCGATGAGAGGTTCCGGTATTTCAGGAGTAACTATAGGTAATAATGTTGTAATCGGGGGTGGTGTAACCATATGTCCGGGAGTAACCATAGGAAATAATGTATTTGTAGGTGCAGGAGCAAATGTTGTTAATGATATACCTTCAAATTCAATTGCCTACGGCAATCCGGCAAAGTTTAAACCTCTACCGGTAAAATACGGTAAGAGAAATGATCCTGAAAAGATTTTTTGTGGACTTGATTTATGGAATAACACTCCTGATGACGGGACTTGGAAAAATGAAGAATTTTATGGACGTGAGGAATGGCAGTCGGAAATATAAATTGCTGAATAACAATATCTCGTAAATCAAAAAGATAAAGATAAAACTTAAAACTAATACTTATTTATGCCCAATCAAAAAGAAATTATACAAACAAAGCCATCGTTAAATGCATGGTTCGTAGTTGGTTTATTATTTATAGTAGGTGCTTTAAACTATCTTGACAGGACTATGATAACAACCATGCGGAGTTCAATTGTGGATGCAATCCCAATGACCGATGCCCAGTTTGGACTATTAACTTCTATCTTTCTTTGGGTATATGGATTGCTAAGTCCAATTGCCGGATTTATAGCAGATAAGTTCAAAAGAAATCACGTAATTATCGGCAGTTTATTAGTCTGGTCGGTGGTAACATGGCTTACTTCTTATGCTACAACATATAATCAGTTGTTATTGACAAGAGCGTTGATGGGAATAAGCGAAGCTTTTTATATCCCTGCAGCATTAGCATTGATTGTTGATTATCATAAAGGCCCAACACAATCATTGGCCACCGGACTACATATAGCCGGTGTAATGGTCGGTTCAAGTTTGGGCTTTGTAGGTGGATGGATTGCGGAAAATCATACGTGGAATTATGCGTTTTACATTTTTGGAATGATAGGTGCCATCTATGCTATTTTACTTTTATTTACCCTGAAAGAAGCTCCAAAAGAACATTTAAGTGTATTTGAGAGTAATGATAAGAGTAAAGATTCCAAGGTAAAGAATAATCTAAGATTTTATGAAGCTATAAAGGACTTATTTGACAAGAAATCATTTGTTTATATTTTTATTTTTTGGGGATTATTGGGCGTTGTTGGTTGGATGATTATGGCCTGGCTTCCTACGTATTATCAGGAAAAATTCGATTTATCTCAGAGTTTAGCAGGGTTTTATGCTACTGTGTATTTATACCCGGCATCTATTGTCGGATTGTTATTGGGCGGATTTTGGGCAGATCGATGGAGCAACAGAAACCCCTATGCACGAATATTAGTCCCCATTATTGGTCTTTCAATTGCGGCGCCATGTGTTTTTTTAGCAGGGAATATAATCGTACTGCCCATTGTAATAATTTTTTTCATGGTTTATGGGCTTACAAAAATGTTTGTCGACACAAACCTTATGCCGATATTATGTATAACAGTTGATCAGCGTTACAGGGCAACTGGTTATGGATTATTAAACATGTTCTCAACAATAGTGGGTGGAACAGGAATATATATTGCGGGGGCTTTGCGTGATTCACATATAAATTTGAGTATTATCTATCAAATTGCTTCAATAAGCATTCTGATTTGTGTTTGGCTTTTGGTATTAGTGAAAAGAAATATAAGAAAATAGTAGTGATTATTCTAAATTATTAATATAACAAAATGATCAAATGAGAGAAAGTCGTGTATTAAAAAAATTAAAAGCAGGTGAAACCGTCAGTTGTTTTAAATTAAACTTACCAGGTGGTGAAGTTGCTGAAATTGCTGCTATGTCAGGATTTGACTGTATTTGGTTAGATAGGGAACATGTTGTGCAGGATTGGTCAGATATAAAAGCACAGAATTGGGCAGCAAAATCGTATGATGTTGATGTAATGGTACGTGTGTCGCGAGGCAGTTACAGTGATTATATCAAACCATTAGAGTTAGATGCGACGGGGCTATTGGTACCTCATATAATGAATTTGAAAGATGCTCAAAATGTAATTAATTATACCAGATTTCATCCTATAGGTCGTCGTCCGATTGATGGTGGAAATGCTGATGGAGCATACACAAATATGGACTTTAAAGAATATCTGGTGAAGGCTAATGAGCAAAGGTTTATTGCTTTACAGATTGAAGACCCAGAGCCATTGGCGGATTTGGAAGCCATTGCTGCTTTAGAAGGATACGATATGCTATTTTTTGGTCCTGGCGATTTTAGTCAGGGTATCGGTGCTCCGGGACAATGGGATCATCCGTTACTAATCAATGCACGAAAGCGGGTTGCTGAGGTCGCACGCAAATATGGCAAATTTGCTGCGACAACGGGTAGCCTCGAAAATGTAGATAAACTGATTGATATGGGTTATCAATTTATAAGCATTGGAGCTGATGTGATAGGTTTAAGTTCTTATTGTAAAGGGATTGTAAAAAACTTTAATCAATTAGACTTAAAAGCTGAGAAAAAAAGCGATTCTTCGTTTGGACCATATAAATAATTGAAACACTAAGGAAAAAGCTTTTTTTTAAATATTGAGTAATCGGAGTGATTTGTTTTTAATATTGATTGTCAGATGTTTAATTTGAAAGATGCAACTTGATTATAACATAAAAAACATCCAACTGAAGTATCAAAAAGTTATTATGAAAATAGAAAGATAATTATATTATAATATGATAAAACGTTTATTGGGGAATACAGGTATAGAAGTTTCCGAAATAGCATTTGGAGGTGTAGAGATCGGGATGCCATATGGGATTGGAGTCAAAGGTGAAGAAGATATGCTATCTGAAAAAGATGCCATCAAACTTCTTCTTACTGCGGTAGATTCAGGAATTAATTTTTTTGATACAGCTCGAATGTATGGTGATAGCGAAAGTATCATGGGTAGAGCTTTTAGTGAAAGACGCAACAAAGTGGTGATAGCTTCAAAGTGCAGACATTTGCTTGATGGTAATGGCAATCTACCTGCCAATGCTGAATTGAAAAACATGATAGAAATATCACTTCATGAAAGTTTAAAGGCTTTGCAAACAGACTATATTGACATCTTTATGTTGCATCAGGCAAATCGTCACATTCTCCAAAATGAAACTATTGTAAGAGAATTCTCAAGGTTTAAAGAAAAAGGATTATTTAAGGTAACCGGTGTATCGACTTATACAAATGAAGAAACGAAAATGGCAATTGACGCCGGTTGTTGGGATGTGATACAATTACCTTTCAATCTTATGGATCAGCGACAGCTGGAGTTATTTAAGGAAGCAAAAGAAAAAGGAGTTGCCATTGTAGTCCGATCAGTTTTACATAAAGGTCTGTTGAGCGATCGTGGGAAAAATTTACATCCGGCATTAAAAGAAGTGGAAAATCATATTTGTAAATACGGACAATTACTTGAAGAAACCGGTTATACTTTACCGGCGCTGGCAACAAAATTTGCACTTTCATTTCCAGAGGTTTCTTCTGTGTTAATTGGCATAGATAAGGTAGCTTATTTGAGACAAGCCTTAGAAACAGTAAATGGAGAATATTTAGACAAAGAGAAAATAGAGAAGGCAAAACAATTAGTGTATCCTGACCCGGAGTTTTTAGACTTACCATATTGGGATAAAATGAATTGGTTGAAATAGATGATATAAAGACAGAAAAAAATGACAAATACTCTAAAAATAGGGATTATTGGGTTGAGTCCCGGGAATGCGCACCCTTACTCATGGTCTGCAATTATTAATGGTGTTTTTGATGGAGAGGAAATTAATAAAGTGGGCTATCCTGCAGTAACTGATTATTTGAACGCTAACAAAGATACGCTTGGAATACAAGGTGCAAAGGTTACTTGCGTGTGGACACAAGACAGAAAAATATCTGAAAGTATTGCTAAGACAACCCGGATACCTATGATTGTAGATACACTTGAAGAAATGGTTGATCAAGTGGATGCAGTAATTCTTTCAAGAGATGATCCTGAAAATCATGTGGCTATGGCAAAGCCCTTTATTGATGCTAACATACCGGTTTTCATTGATAAACCACTTGCAATTACACTCGAAGGATTAAAATATTTTTCAGAGGAGAGCGCGAAAGGAAAACTAATAATGTCATGTTCCTCTATGCGTTACGCAAACGAATGTAGAATTGTTAAACAAGAATTGGCTTCTTTGGGTAAACTTAAGTTAGCTACAGCAACAGGTAAGAAAGACTGGATAAAATATGGTGTACATTTAATCGAGGCGTTGTTTTCGTTATTAGATGATCCAGAACCTGTTTCAGTACAACATGTTGGGGAAACTGATAAAGATATCGTAATTGTAAAATTTGAAAATGGTTTTGTTGCTACACTACACTTGTTTGCAGACATTGTTCCCACGTTCCAACTTTCCTTATTTGGTGAAAAGGGATGGCGACTAATGGACATGAAAAATTCTTATTCCATGTTTCGGGATAATATTATTGAATTTATTAGATCAGTTCAGGAGAATAAAGTCCGTCTTTCTTTTCTTAAAACAGAAAATATAGTCAGGACACTGATAGGAGCAAATGAAAGCAGGAAGCAAGGAGGTAAAACGATATTTATTTAACGACAAAAAAAAGAAAGATGAATATTAAACACTTATTAAGTTTAGAGGGTAAAATTATTTTAGTCTCAGGTGGTGCTGGATTATATGGTAGTTGTATCGTAGAGGGTTTGGCTGAAGCAGGAGGGACAGTAATTATTGCCTCCAGAGACATAGATAAAATAAAGAAAACGGCAAATAAATTCAAAGGAAAAGGACTGGATGTACACGCAATGCAGCTTGATCAGAGTGATCATAATTCTGTTTTGTCTCTTAAAACTGATCTAAAGAATAAGTTTGGTAAGCTGGATGTTTTTGTAAACAATGCTGTATCAAGACCGATGAAGACCTATGATGATCCGATTGAAAATTTTGCAGAATCAATGCAGATAAATGCAACAGGCGCATTGGATATCCTACGCGAAATGTCAGAAGTAATTGAAGAAAACGGGGGAGGTTCAGTTATTAATATAGCCTCCATGATGGGTATGTTTGGTCCGGATATCTCAAATTATGAAGGCACAAATATGAGGGTGCCACCACCAGATTATTTTTTTCATAGAGCGGGGATAATAAATCTGACTCGCTATTTGGCCCGCGTATATACAGGTAAGAATATCCGTGTGAATTCTGTAAGTCCGGGAGGTTTATTCAATAATCAACCAGAACAGTTTGTAAAGAATTATAGTAAGAAAGTGCCATTGGGGAGAATGGCAAATAACGATGATATAAAAGGTATAATCGTGTTATTGGCATCTGAAGCCGGCGCATACATTAATGGTGAGAATATATTGATGGATGGCGGAATGCATGCATAGATGAATTCTTTAATAAGAAAAAAACTAACAGAATGAAAGGGAATAAAGACATGGTTTTTTGGGGAAATATTGTAACCGAGAATGAAATTTTCAAAGGATATATTTCAGTTAATAATGGGAAAATTACTGAAATTAGCCAGTTTAAACCAGAAACAGATGAAATAATGGATTTCGGAGACTCATATATAGTTCCCGGTTTTATTGACCTGCATATTCATGGTGTTCATCGTTCGTTGGTTGATAACGGTGAAAATGATTTAAAGGAAATATGTAGCATACTGCCACAATACGGCGTAACCGGTTTTTTACCTACTTTGGCTCCCCGCCCTAAAGGAGAAGATGCTGTATTCCTTTCTAAATTATCAAAAACTAAAACAGAAGGAACTGAGATATTAGGATTTCATCTCGAAGGTCCGTTTCTCAAAATTACCGGAGCTTTAGGACATGAATCGATTTCGGGGGCAGATACTGAAAGGGTACTTTCTTTAATTGAGGCAGCAAAGCCATTCAAAGCCATTTTCAGTATTTCACCTGACGTGGAAGGTATTGAAAAATTAATACCACTAATGGCAGAGAATGATACTCCTGTATTTATGACTCATACTGCTGCAACAGTTGAGGAAACGCAGCGGGCAATAGAATTGGGTGTCCGTCATGCCACGCATTTTTACGATGTATTTCCATGTCCTTCTGTGACAGAACCAGGTGTCAGGCCTTGTGGTGCTGTTGAGGCTATTTTGGCCGACGAACGCGTAAGTGTAGATTTTATTTTGGATGGAGTCCATGTGGATCCTGTAGCGGTTAAGATGTCAATGATAAGCAAAGCAAATGGTTCAGGTAAAGTGTGCTTAGTAACCGATGCCAATGTAGGTGCAGGTTTAGAACCCGGAAGGTTTTCATTCGGAAATATCGGTGATATTTGTTTTGCATATAAAGGT
>JBAYGQ010000147.1:0-6374 GCA_041666585.1 Bacteroidota bacterium | reverse complement strand
TATTTTTCTTATATTTACATACCACAAAATGCAGCATATTGAAGAGGTACGAAAATGAAATTCCAAAGGGAAGATGTTTCTATGGAGCATCAGGTCATTAATTCTGCTAATACTCAAGATAACAAACCATCATTATCTTCAAATATTGACGGTTCTGAATCATCTTTAAATTTAGAAAGCAATAATTCTTTCCGAAAATGGCAATTGCGTATAATAGGAATCCTGCTTTTTGCTTTCGCTATTTTGTTATTTGTCGCATTAGCTTCATACTCTCCAAAAGATGATATTAATACTGAAATTTCTTTAAAAGAATTGTTCGGCATTTTTTCAGGTAGCGATCTGCTCAGAGCTCGTGCCGATATGACGGAAAATTATTTAGGAATTGTAGGAGCTGTTATTTCCCGCTTCATATTCAATGCAACTATTGGATATTCTATTATTTTCCTTCCGGTCTTCATAGCAATGTGGGCTAAAAACCTTATTCAGAAACAATCCATTTTGGAAACTACAATAAGGAAAACAATATTTTTTTTAGTTTTGGCAACAATGTTTTCTTTTTTCACTGCATCACTTCAAAACCTTTGGTTTCCGGGAATTCCTTTTCATTGGAGCGGGGCTCTCGGATATTTTATTGTAGCTCTTTTCTCAGGACTACTTGGTAAATATGGCTCTTTGCTCATAATGATTTTAAGTTTAATTATTTCTTTAATAATTATTTCCAGAATCCTTCCTTCGGGATTGTTGGGCAGGACATTTAATAAAATATCATTAAAACTAAAATCTATTTTCAGTAAAAACAAAGTAGATTTAAAAGAAAACATAATTCAAAATTCCACAAAAGATGACCCTGTTGAATCAATAATTATTACTTCTGATACAACATTTATTAATACTGAAAACCGGGAACCGGAGTATAACACAGATGACCTTGATGAACCTGCCAGAATTATCCGAAAAAATGTTAATATTGAGAAAAATAATCAAGGGACTGAACATTCACCTTTTTCTGACGAGAATACACCCTATTCTCCAATGCGAAACTTAAGAACTTTTGAGCCGCATAATCCAAAAAAAATCACTCAGGATTATTCATCTTTACGTCCTCTTTCAATAAAAATTGAGAATAAAGAACCTGTGATTCCTTCTAACGAAAAACAGAAAGATCCTATACCGGAAATTATTAAGGAAGTAAATACTTTTTCAAAAGAAAAATCCTTTGAAGAACCAATAGAATATGATTTTGGAAGGGGAGAACAGAGTGAAATTATCGCAGAGCATGAACAGCAAAAATCTGTTATTGAACAACCTTTTGTTACACCAATAAATTTTTCAGATGATACTGAAAGCCTGCAAATTAATATCCAAAAAGCTGAAACAGATTTTATTGAAGAAACTCCTGAAGAAACCAACGTCAATGATACCACTGTTACAGAAAGATTAATTCTGGAATTGCAGTCCGACATTGAAGCAAAAAGAAACTTTGCAGATGATACAAGTTTGAATATATTAAAACCGCTGAATGTTTTAATTGAACAAATTGAGGATGAACCTTTTGATGATGAGATAGTTATTGAACCAATCAGTATTCTGGGAACTTCTATTCACGACGAAAATATTAATTACAGAATCCCTGATATTTCCCTGCTTGTTGAACAGGAAGAAGAAACCAAAATAGATGATGAAGAACTAAAGACTAATGCCCGCTTGCTTCAGGAAAAATTAGAAACTTTTAAAGTGTATATTGAAAATCTCACTGTTACTCCCGGACCTGTAGTTACCCAATACGAATTTGTTCCTGCCGCAGGAATCAAAATCAGCAGAATAGAAAGTTTCGCTGATGATATTGCGATGGCTCTTAAAGCCCGCGGAATCAGAATTATTGCCCCCGTTCCGGGTAAAGGTACCGTCGGTATCGAAATACCTAATCATCATCCGTCAACAGTCAGATTCAGCAGTTTAATCAAATCACCGAAACTGCACAATTCTGATTTCAAATTACCTATTGTATTAGGAAAAACTATTTCAGGAGAAGTTTACATTTCAGATCTGGCAAAAATGCCTCATTTACTTATTGCCGGCTCCACAGGTTCTGGAAAAAGCGTCGGAATAAATACAATTATTGCTTCACTTCTCTTTAAAAAACATCCGAGTGAATTAAAATTCGTAATAGTTGACCCCAAAAAAGTAGAACTCCGGCAATATGGAATGTTGGATAAACACTTCCTTGCCGCTTCACCCGATATTGACAGTCTGATAATCACAAATCCCGAAGAAGCGGTTATTGTACTTAAAGCTGTTTGTGCTGAGATGGACCAACGTTACGAGTTACTTGCCGAAGCAGGACAAAGAAACATTTTAGATTACAACCAGAAAGTTCTTGAAGGAAAATTCGATAACGACAAGGAAACAATTCACAGACCAATCCCATATATTGTCGTAATAATTGACGAGCTTGCAGATCTGATGCTGACCGCTTCCAAAGACATCGAACCTCCGATTATAAGGTTAGCCCAACTCGGACGTGCCGCAGGAATTCATCTTGTTGTTGCAACCCAACGTCCTTCAGTTGATGTCATTACAGGTATTATTAAAGCTAACTTTCCTGCCCGGATTGCATACCTTGTTGCTTCAAGGATTGATTCCCGTACTATTCTGGATATGCAGGGAGCAGAACAATTACTCGGAAACGGTGATATGCTTTTGTTACCTAACGGTTCACCCAAACCGATAAGAATTCAGAACGCTTTTATAAGTACAGATGAAGTTGAAGATTTATGTCAGTTTATTTCTAAACAACAAGGCTACTCTCAACCGTATATGCTACCGAGTTTAGTAGATAAAGACAATACCAATAATATAATAGCAAAAGAGGACAGAGACCCATTATTCGAAGAAGCCGCCCGATTAATGGTAAGACATCAGCAAGGCTCTGTTTCGTTGATTCAAAGACGTTTAAAAGTAGGTTATGCACGTGCAGGAAGAATTGTTGATGAACTTGAAGCCTGGGGTGTCGTTGGTCCTTTTGACGGTAGTAAAGCACGAATGGTTCTTATTCAAGATGAAAGCGATTTGGAAGATATTTTATAAATTTTTTATAGCTTTGAGAAATGGTATAACATACAAAGAGTAATAAAATATCATTTTCGTTTAATAATTTTAAAAACTCTTTGAAATCTTGTGTCAGCACCGTATTTCCATGTATTGTATTCAGTTCGTATTTCTTCTAATGCAGCGAGTCTATCAATAGGGTAACGGATTGCCAGAATAAAAAATCATTTGCTTTTGTATTTTTATTCAGAATCCTATAAAAAGTTCTGTCAATTTTATTTGTATTATCTTGAGTTTCCATATATTTAGTAACGGTTTTAATAATAATTTATTTTATAATCCCAAACGCTTTGCTTCATCCCAAATCTCATCCATTTGTTCTAATGACATTTCCTTCAGAGTTAAATTTCGCTCAGAAACAACCTTTTCAATATATTCAAATCTTCTCTTGAACTTGGCATTTGTACTTTGTAAGGCTTCTTCGGCTATAATGTTTTCAAAACGGATAGCATTTACTAACGCAAAGAGTAAATCACCGATTTCATCGAGTTTCTTTTCCTGATTACCTGATAATAACTCCACTTTTAACTCGTTCATTTCCTCTTCGACTTTCTTCCAGACATCTTCTTTTTCAGTCCAGTCAAAACCGATTCTTGATGCTTTGAACTGCATTCTTTCAGCTTTAAGTAGTGCAGGAAGAGCATTAGGAACACCCTCCAGCAAAGATTTTCTACCCTCTTTAAACTTAAGATGTTCCCAGTTTTGAGTTACTTTTTCAGGATTATCTGCAGAAACATCTCCAAAAACATGAGGATGACGAAATACTAACTTTGTCTGACTTTTCTTGAGAACATCAATTAAATTAAAAGCTTCCCGCTCTTCTGCCATTACAGCGTGCATTACAATATGCAGAAGTAAATCGCCGAGTTCTTTAGCAAACTCATCATCATTTTTATTGTTAATTGCATCTATTGTTTCGTATGCTTCTTCTATCAAAAGTTGTGAAATAGACTCATTGCTCTGTTCTCTGTCCCATGGACATTCTTTGCGTAAAATTCTTACAATCTCTACGAATGTATCGAATTGCTCAGCAATATCATTTTCATTTTTTGCTTTTGGAATTTTAATCATTTTGTTATCTTATTTAATAAAACTTGATTTAACAAAATTACGTTAAAATCCCGACTTTCTTCAACGGATTAGATTAAATTAAAAAAAATTATTAATTTGCATATTCTTTTTTTTCACCTATTAGAAAAAACACATGAGTAATGACAACCATTATGCTTTGATTCTCGGCTCTTCTTCCGGTTTTGGGAAATCCTCCGCCATTCAGCTTGCTAAAATGGGCTATAATATCTTCGGTATGCATCTTGATGTAGGGACTAATAAAAAACATGCAGAATTATTAGCTGAAGAAATCAGAAGCTACGGAGTTAAATGCCTCTTTTTCAATAAGAACGCCGCAGATGAAGCACAACGCAAAGAAATTGTTGCAATTCTGAAAGAAGAGCTAATAAATGATAATGATGCAAAAATCAGAGTATATATACATTCACTTGCATTCGGTGCTTTAGGACCTATTATTTCGCATAACAGAGAAGAATTAATCAATCAGCGCAAAATTGAAATGACGATGAACGTAATGGGAAACAGTTTCTTGTTCTGGGCTCAGGACTTGTTTCTTGAAAATATGTTTTGCGAAAATGCCCGGATTATTTCTCTTACAAGTTCCGGATCAATCCGCGCTATGAAAGGCTACGGTGCCGTGTCAGCAGCAAAAGCCGCACTCGAAGCTTATACAAGACAACTTGCAGTGGAACTTGCTCCATACAAAATTACTGTAAATGCTCTTATGCCGGGTGTTACTGATACTCCTGCGGCACAAAAACTACCTGAATTTCAGAGACTTAAGGAAGTATCAGCATCGCATAACCCTTACGGTCGCAATACAATTCCGGATGATGTAGCCAAAGCAATTGCATTAATGATAGATGAAAAATCGTATTGGATAACAGGGCAAACAATCGGAGTTGATGGTGGAGAATCCATTTGCAACGCTTTTGAATAGTCCTGAATATTCACCTAATTTTCTATAAATATAGGTAATATAATAATTATATTAATAGTATATATCAATTAACAGCATTAACTATAATAATATTCAATTAGAAAATTAATATTTTCAAATTTATATAAAGGGATTACTATGATTGATTTCTCATTTTCCGAAGAACAAATAATGCTAAGGGATATGGTTCGTGATTTTGCCGATAACGAACTCAGACCTTTAGCTCAAAAAATAGACCAGGATGAAGCAATTCCACCCGAAATTATTAAAAAAATCGGAGAACTCGGTATTCTCGGTGCGGCTTTTCCTGAAGCCTACGGAGGAAGTGGATTCGGTGAAGTCGGTTACTGCCTTATTCAGGAACAAATCGGCGGTACATGTATGTCAACTGCTACATTTGTCGGTGCGCATGTATCCATCGGAACAAATTCAATCTATCTCGGCGGCTCGGAAGAACTCAAACAAAAATACTTACCCGCACTGACAGCCGGTGAAAAAATTGCCGCCTTTGCTCTAACAGAACCGAATGCAGGTTCCGACGCTTTCAATCTCCGTACCAAAGCAGTTCAGGATGGAAACGACTGGGTTATTAACGGTGAAAAATTATGGATAACCAACGGTCCATTTGCTGATGTCTTTGCAGTTTATGCTCGTACAAAACGCGGTATTACAGCATTTGTAGTAGAGAAAGGTATGCAGGGTTTTACTCAAGGCGCTCCTGAGAAAAAAATGGGTATCAAAGGCAGTAAAACTTGTTCATTAACTTTCGATAACGTTCGAGTTCCAAATGAAAATATGATTGGTAAAGAAGGACACGGTTTTCTTATCGCGATGAAAACACTTGATGCCGGAAGACTCGGACTCGGCGCCGCCTGCCTCGGCGGTATGAAGGAAATGCTTAGACTTTCTACTAAATTTGCCAAAGAGCGTAAACAATTTAACGAACCTATTTCAAACTTCCAGGGTGTGCAGTTTATGCTGGCAGAAATTGCTATCGCAATTGCAACTACTGAAGCTTTGCTCTATAAAACAGCCGCCTCCTATGATGCAAAAACTCTTGTTCCGAGAGATGCCGCTATTGTCAAGTTTATCGCATCCGAAAATTTAGATAAATGCGTTGACCTTGCTATGCAGATTCACGGCGGTATGGGCTTCTCGAGAGAGCTTTCTATCGAGCGTTTCTATCGCGATGCTCGTATCAACAAGATTTTCGAAGGTACCAACGAAATTCAGAGAATGATTATCGCCCGTGATG